>NZ_JBHYIQ010000007.1:38761-42495 GCF_042739895.1 Amycolatopsis sp. NPDC059021 | reverse complement strand
GTGGGGGGGGCGGTCCGCCACCGCTCGTTTCGCGCGTATATTCGTCGGCAATGGAGCGTTCGCGACATCGGGCGATGGGTGTCGGTTCGTGCGCGGCTAGTCCGAGGGACGCCCTGGGTGCATCCGCCGCACCCAGGGACGCCCTTGTCGCACCCCAGGCCAGCGCACCCCAGGCGTCCTACAACACAACCGGCAACACACACGCGGCCCCAGCACCCTCAGCGAGAAAACCTCATTGGGGCGCTTGGGCCACCGCGGGTCAGCAGCGGTTGAGCATGTCGGTCAGTGCGGACTTCTCGGCCGAGTTCACGGTGAGCTTGAACTTGTACTTCACCGCGACCCACATGCTCGCGTAGGTGCACCAGTAGCCGGTGAGCGGCGGCTTCCAGGCGTCCGGCGACTTGTCGCCCTTCTCCTGGTTGACGTAGTCGGTGACGGCGATCAGCTGCGGATCGGTCAGGTCGTTCGCGTACGCCTGGCGCTGCGCCGTCGTCCAGGCGGCCGCCCCGGTGCGCCACGCGTTGGCGAGCGGCACCACGTGGTCGATGTCCACATTGGACGGACTGGTCCAGGTCTTGCCGTCGTACGGCGAGGCCCAGCTGCCCGACGTCGGGTAGCAGTCGCTGCCGGTCTTGACGTTCGTGCCGTCCCGCTTGAGCACGACCTCGCGCGTGTTGCAGTTGTTGCCCTGGTCGATCCAGTGCGGGAACTTGTCCCGGCTGTACCCGGTCATGGACCCGTCGGGTGCCACCTTCAGCTGCGTCAGCTCGGACTTCGCGGTCGCGCCGGACGGAATCCCGGGCGGAGTCGCGTCGGCGACGCTGGTGAGTGTCCCGGTGAGGACCGCGGCGGTGGCCAGCACGGTCAGAGATCGACGAAGAGTGCGCGCGGTTGGCACCTTTCCCCCTCAGTGTCGGTTGCGGGAACCCGGTAACTTTGACTCACGAAAGTGGCGTACGCAACACCATCGGGTGACATGTTGTCGGCTGGTTGTGAAACCACTACGCGGCGACGCGCTCCAGCCGACGGCCGCGCAGGAGCACGCCGATCTCGCGGGAAATGACCATGGCCAGCGCCATGAGCAGGAAGAACGCCGCGACGCCGTCCGGACTCGTGTGCGTCGAAACCAGCAGGCTGCCGAACTGCGCGGCGAACGACGGCGAGTTCTCCAGCGCGTAGATGAACACGATCCGCCCGACCAGCACGACCAGCCAGATCGCCAGGTAGGCGAGGCCCGCGCGGGTGTAGAGCTTGGCGCTTTCCGGGTCGCGCCAGACGGCCATGGCCCGGTTCAGGGCGAGTCCGACGAGCAGGCCCAGCGTGGCCCCGATGGCCGCGAAGGCGGCGTCCGCGGGCTCGTAATGGTGCTCTCCGGTGCCCAGTGCCAGCACGCCGATCGCCGCCGAGGAGATGAACGGCATGACGGCGAGGAAGACGGTGTGCCTGCGGCGGCCGAGCTGGGTCGTGAACACCACGACCAGCAGGATCGCGGCGAAAATCAGTGCGTCGGTCATGGATCCCCCTGCGAAGAAGCGTTTATGGCACACTCATGCTACATAAAATAGCACGAGCGAGCTACAAACGGTCCGGGGTGATTTCAGAGCGTGCCGCGTGCCAGGCGCAGATCCTGGGTGTGCCGGTACCAGGTCCACCGGTTCATGGCGCGGGGGTACGCGACGCCGTCGGACATCGGCCGCGTCGGGATGCAGCCGATCTGGAACGCCCGCGAGTACAACGTCGTCGGGCGCTTGAAGAACGTGCCCTTGGTGACCCGGACCCGCAGGCCCGGCCCCTCGGCGTCCGGTTCGACGACGACCGAGCGCGCCGCCCCGCGCAGCGCGACCTGCTCGTCGCAGTAGGCCACCCCGCGCACCATCCCGAGCACGCCCCGGCCGACCAGCACGCCGCCGGCGTCGTCACGGATCAGCGGAACCGGGTCGACTTCGCCGCGCAAGGCCAGCGCGAGGGCCCGCACCGGCTGCGCCGGCAGGCCCCACAGGGAGGCGACGGCGGAATCCGGCGAGGCGGGCACGAAACCGACCGACACGCCCGCGAGCTGTTCCTTTCGCAACAGCCGCAGCACCACCGCGGCGAGGTCGGCGTCCGTCCCCGAGACCACGAGATGATCGTGTTCGCCCAGCAAGGGGTCGATTTCCGCCTTGCCGGGACGGCTGGGCACACGGATCGACGTGACGTCGTCGATGTCCTCGAAACCGGGCGAGTCCTCGCCACAGGCCACCACGATTCCGCGCACCCGCAGGTCCTCCGTTACGCTCATGCACCGGCATTCACCAGCGCCCTTTTCAGCTTTGTCGTCGAACACCTGGAGTGTCACATGCCGGCCATCGTGCTCATCGGTGCCCAATGGGGAGATGAAGGCAAGGGCAAGGCCACCGACCTGCTCGGCGACCGCGTGCAGTGGGTCGTCCGCTATCAGGGCGGGAACAACGCCGGCCACACTGTCGTCTTGCCCAACGGCGAGAACTTCGCCCTGCACCTCATCCCGTCCGGCATCCTCACGCCCGGCGTCACCAACGTCATCGGCAACGGTGTCGTCGTCGACCCCGGCGTGCTGCTGGACGAGCTCGCCGGCCTCGAGGCCCGCGACGTCGACACCAGCAGGTTGCTGATCTCCGCCGACGCGCATTTGATCATGCCGTACCACGTGGCGATCGATAAGGTCACCGAGCGTTACCTGGGCAGCCGCAAGATCGGCACCACCGGCCGCGGGATCGGGCCCTGCTACCAGGACAAGATCGCCCGCGTCGGCGTCCGCGCGCAGGACCTGCTGGACGAGAAGATCTTCCGGCAGAAGGTCGAGGCCGCGCTGGAGTTCAAGAACCAGGTGCTGGTCAAGGTCTACAACCGGAAAGCGCTCGACGCGAACCAGGTCGCCGACGAGGTGCTGTCCGCGGGCGAGCGGTTCGCGCACCGCATCGCCGACACGCGCCTGCAGCTCAACCAGGCCCTCGAACGCGGCGAGACCGTGCTGCTGGAGGGTTCGCAGGGCACGCTGCTCGACGTCGACCACGGCACCTACCCGTTCGTGACGTCGTCGAATCCGACCTCGGGCGGCGCGAGCGCCGGTTCGGGCATCGGGCCGGGCCGGATCACCACGGTGCTCGGCATCCTCAAGGCGTACACCACCCGCGTGGGCTCCGGGCCGTTCCCGACCGAGCTGAACGACGAGTCCGGCGAGTTCCTGCGCAAGCAGGGCGGCGAGTTCGGCGTCACCACGGGACGTTCGCGGCGCACCGGCTGGTTCGACGCGGTCATCGCCCGGTACGCGGTGCGCGTCAACGGCATCACCGACTACTTCCTCACCAAACTCGACGTGCTGTCCGGGCTGGAGAAGGTCCCGGTGTGCGTCGGCTACGAGGTCGACGGCTTCCGCACACAGGACATGCCGATGACGCAGACCGACGTGCACCACGCGATCCCGATCTACGAAGAGCTGCCCGGCTGGTTCGAGGACATCTCGGGCTGCCGGACGTTCGACGAGCTGCCCGCGAACGCGCGCGCGTACGTCGAGCGGATCGAGGAGCTGTCCGGCGCGCGGGTCTCGGCGATCGGCGTCGGCCCGGGGCGTGAGCAGACCATCGTGCGGCACGAGTTCGCCTGACGTGAGCTGAAGGGGACTTTCGCACGGAGCGCTAAGGAGGACACCAAGCACAAAACACCCACCAACCCGTGAGAACCCCCACCCCCCAAGGAAGTAAAAAAAAGCACCAGCG
>NZ_JBHYIQ010000007.1:33611-38751 GCF_042739895.1 Amycolatopsis sp. NPDC059021 | reverse complement strand
CGGGGCGGCGCGGGGGGTGCGCCCACCCCCTGGGGGGCCCATGCCTCCGCTGTTGGCGGGCGGCGGCCCAGCGCCCCCAGCGCGTTCCCCCCACCCCCCCCCTTCAGCTCGTCTAACGAGACGAACGTCCCCTTCAGCTCAGGCGGGTGCTGAGCGGGGAGGCCGAGAGGCTCAGCTCTTCGAGGTCGAGTTCCCGCAGCACCTTGCGCAGGATGTCGTCGTCGAGGCGGTGGGCCTCCCGTTCGGCCAGCAGCGCCTGCCGTTGCGCGACGAGCATTTCGCCGCGCGCCCGGTGGAACGCCGCGGTCCGGCTGCTCGCGCGTTCCTCGGCGGACAGCGAGATCGCCTCGATCGCGGCCCGGTACCGCGTGTCGACGATGTTCCGCAGCCGCTCGCGAAAACGTTCCGCCCGCTCGGGTGGAACGTCCATAGTGGACAGCTGGGTCGCGATCAGCTCGTCGAGTTTCGCCAGCGCCGCGTCCTTGGCGGCGGTGCGCGCGGCGATCTCCTCCGCCTGGTCGCGCGCCGCCTCGTCCGGGTCCTGCACCTTCAGCGCGCGGATCAGCGGCGGCAGGGTGAGGCCCTGGATCAGCACGGTCCCGATCGCCACGGAGAACGCGAACAGCTGGATCTCGGCGCGGCCGGGAGTGTCCACCGGAACACCGGACGCGGCGGCGAGGGTGACGACGCCGCGCATGCCCGCCCAGGCGATCACCAGATTGGACCGCCAGGACTGCGACGGCCCTTCGCGGCGGAACAGCCGCAGTCCTCGCGGCAGATAGCTCATCCCGAGCACCGCGGGGATCCGGACGAACATCGTCACCGCGAGCACGATGACCGCGACGAGTGCGAGCTGCCCGTTGTTCCGGGCGGCGTGGTCCGCGGTGTCGAGCACGAACGGCAACTGGAGGCCCATCAGCGCGAACACCAGCGCTTCCAGCAGGACGTCGATCGAGGCCCACACCGAAGCGTCCTGCGCGCGGGTCGCGGGTGAGGCGTTGAGCGATCCGCGTCCGAGGTACAGCCCCGCCGTGACGACCGCGAGCACGCCGGAACCGCTGAACCCGGTGCCGAACGGGTGCAGATGCTCGGCGAGCACGTACGCGGCGAACGGCACGATGATCCCGAACGCCGACTCCAGCAGCGGGTCGGTGAGCCTGCGCCGGATGAGCCCGACGATCATGCCGATCACCAGGCCGACCGCGATTCCGAGCACGGTGGCGACCACGAAGACCGCGAACCCGTGCCCGATCGAGCCCGCCGTGCCGGCGACGGCGGCGAGCGCGACCTTGTACAGCGTCAGCGCGGCGGCGTCGTTGACGAGGCTTTCCCCGGTCAGCACGGCCATGATCCGGCGGGGCAGGCCGAGCTTGCTGCCGACCGCGACCGCGCTCACCGCGTCCGGCGGGGCGACGACGGCGCCGAGCACGAGGCAGGTGGCGAACGGCAGATCGGGCAGCAGCAGGTGCACCACCACCGCGACGACCACCGCGGTGAGTCCCACCAGCAGCACGCCGAGCGCGATGATCGGGCGCAGGTTGTCGCGGAACTGCGTGATCGAGCTGTCCAGCGACGTCGAATACAGCAGCGGCGGCAGCACCACGGTGAGGATCAGTTCGGGCGCCAGCTCGATCCGCGGCACACCCGGAATCAGCGCCACGGCGAGCGCGACCACGACGATCACCAGCGGCGCGGACAGGTTGTACCGGCGGCAGAGCGCGGTCAGCCCGAGCGAACCGGCGAGCAGCCCCATCAGGGTCAGAACATCCATCGACGACCTCCGAAGGCGATCTTCGCCTATCGGTGCCGCGCGGGCAGGAGATGCCGATCGGGTGCGGGTGTCCCGCAGGGTTCAGGCGAGCTTGGTACTCACCGGGGTTTCGTGGCGGAACAGGTCGAGCACCGGGCAGTGCTCGTCGACCTCGCGGCGCAGCTGTTCGTACTGGTCACGGGTCGCGGGGCCGTCGAGTTCGACCGACACGCGGACATCGCCGAAGCCCGGCCGGGTGTTGAGCGAGAAGCCGAAGAAGCCGTGCAGGTCGAGGTCGCCGTCCACGGTGACGCGGACCGAGCCGAGCGGGATGCCGAGCTTCGCCGCCCAGAACTGGTAGGTGATCACCTGACACGAGCCGAGCGCGGCGAGCGCGTATTCGACCGGGTTGGCGGCGGTGTCGGTGCCGCCGAGCGCGCCGGGTTCGTCGACCGTGAAGGCCTTGTCGCGGACCTTGACCTCGACGACGGTCGCGGTGCCGGGAGCGAGCGTGTTCGCGACACGGAAGGACACCGCGGCGTTGTGCAGGTCGTTGTCGATGGCGTCGCGCGTGCCTTCGATGACGTCGATGAGCGACATGACTACTCCTCGTAGGGATAGGGGCGTAGGTCACAGCGTCCGGATTTCCCGCTCTTCGCGCGCGGCTTCCCAAGTCCTGGGAGCGGAATACCGTCCCGCCGCGAGCGGTAGTCCCGATCATGACCATCGGAGTGACGCTGCCCGCCGGGGGAAACCCGTCCGCGCACAACACCGTCGACGAACTCATCACCCAGGCCCATCAGGCCGCCGACGCCGGGCTCGGCTCGGTCTGGTTCTCCCAGCTCTTCGGCTACGACGCCATTTCCCTCGCCGGGCTCGCCGGCCGCGAGGTGCCGGACATCGAAATCGGGACCTCGGTGGTGCCGATCTACCCCCGCCATCCACTGCTCGTCGCGGCACTCGCGCAGACGGCGCAGGCCGCGGTCGGCGGCCGGTTCACCCTCGGCATCGGGCTCGGCGCCAAGGAATTCCTCGAACCCGTCTACGGCCTCCCGTACGCGCCGTCGATCCGGCATCTGCGCGAATACCTGACCGTGCTGCGTACCGTTTTCGCCGGGGAGGAGCCGCGGTTCGACGGCGACACGTTCGCCGCGCGGCCGCCCTTCCCCGCCGTGCTTCCGGGTGCCACCGAGACTTCGGTCATCGTCGCCGCGCTCGGGCCGCAGGCGCTGCGGGTGACCGGGGAACTCGCCGACGGCACGCTGACGTTCCTGGCCGGGCCGAAAGCGCTTTCCACGTTGATCGCGCCGGTGCTCAACGAGGCCGCTGCTAAGGCGGGACGACCCGCTCCGCGCGTTATCGCGGCCGTGTCCGCGGTGGTGACCGATGATGTCGACGCCGTGCGCGCGAACGCCGTCGAAAAGCTCGCCTTTTATGGTGATCTCCCGTCGTATCGGCGGCTTCTCGACGCCGAGGGTGTTTCGCACGGCGCCGATCTCACGCTGATCGGCGACGAGGCGACGGTCGAGGCCGGGATCCGCCGGTACGTCGAGGCCGGGGCCACCGAGATCGTGGCGTCCCAGACCGGGCTGGGATCGGCCGAGGACCGGCTGCGTACCTGGAAGTTCCTCGGCGAACTGAAGAGGCGCTTGTGATTCTTTGACCGGTCCGGGGTGAGCCAGGGGAATCGAGGCCGTGTTTCCGTCGAGTGGAAGCACGCTGGTTTGTGTCGTACCTCACGGGCATACTGTGCGCCATCCGTACGACTGTGCGGAGAACGTGCGCTGACGCACCCCGGAGGTCCCCCATGTCCCCTGGCGCTCCGACCACCGCGGCCCGGCACTGGGTCGTCCCACTGGCCTGGGCGGCTGTCCTGCTCGACGGGTTCGATCTCGTCGTGCTGGGCACCGTCCTGCCGGTGCTGCTGCGCGGCCACGTCTGGGGCCTCGGTCCCGGCACGGCGTCGGTGATCTCGACCGCCGGCCTGGTCGGTATGACGCTGGGCGCGCTCGCGATCGGCACGGTCACCGACGTCATCGGCAGGCGGAAGGCGCTGATCACGGCGGTCGTGTGGTTCTCGGTGTGTACCGCGCTGTGCGCGCTGGCGCCGTCGGCCTTCGTGTTCGGGCTGCTCCGGTTCCTCGCCGGGCTCGGCCTCGGCGGCTGCCTGCCGACGGCCATCGCGCTGGTGTCGGAGTTCGCCAGGAAGGGCCGCGGCGGCAGCGCGACCACCACGGTGATGACCGGCTACCACGTCGGCGCGGTGCTCACGGCGTTGCTCGGCATCGTGCTCATCTCGCCGTTCGGCTGGCGCGCGATGTTCGTCGCCGGGGCGCTGCCCGCACTCGTGCTGGTGCCGCTCATGCTGCGCTATCTGCCCGAATCCGAGCAGTTCGAACGGGTGCGGCAGGCGAGGCAGGCCGCCGAGGCGCCCGCCGGGAACGTCGTGGCCGGGCTGTTCCGCGGGGGCCTGCTGCGGGCGACGATCGCGTTCTGGGTGACCTCGTTCATGGGGCTGTTGCTGGTGTACGGGCTCAACACCTGGCTGCCGGAGATCATGCGGCAGGCCGGGTACCCGCTCGGCGCTTCGCTCGGTCTGCTGCTGACACTGAACCTCGGCGGTGTCGCCGGACTGATCGTGGCCGGTCGCGTCGCCGACCGCGTCGGCGTCCGGCCCGCGACCATCGGCTGGTTCGTCCTCGCCGCCGTGTTCCTGGCCGTGCTGAGCGTGCGGCTGCCGTCGTTCGCGCTGTACGCGGCGGTATTCCTGACCGGTGCGTTCGTGTTCAGCGCCCAGGTGCTGGTGTACGCCTACATCGGCAAGCGGTATCCGGACGCGATCCGCGCGACGGCGCTCGGCTGGGCCGCCGGGATCGGCCGTACCGGGGCGATCTGCGGCCCGATCCTCGGCGGGGCCTTGCTCGGCGCGGGAATCGCCTACCCGTGGGGGTTCTACGCCTTCGCCGGGGTAGGCGCACTGGGCGCGCTCGGCGTCGTCGCGGTGCACTCCGGGAAGGCGAACTCCGCGCCGAAAGCCGTTCCCGCGCCGGGAACCCGCCCAGCTTCTTGACAGGCGCTCCGTCCCTGAGTGTCCACAGTGTCCGATCACTGTGGACACTCAGCGGCCGATGCTCCTCGGGGAGCCGGGCCTCGTAGGCTGTCGAGATCCTGGAGTTCCGTTCCACCGCAGTGTCCCGAACGCTCCGTTGGCGACGGTGAACGTCTCGAACGGCGCGTTCGCGACATGCGCCACGCAACCAGGGCGCGCAGCACCAGAACGGCAAGTCCGTGAAGGCCTCCTTTACGGCGCTCAGCGCCGGTAAGGAGGCGTTGACTGGCCTGGTGTGCACAAAGTGTGTGTGTTATAAACAAATTTGGGAGGCGACGACA
>NZ_JBHYIQ010000007.1:23784-33601 GCF_042739895.1 Amycolatopsis sp. NPDC059021 | reverse complement strand
TCTCCGCGAGTGCCCCACCCACCGCGGGGGCCCCCCCACCCGACGGCCACGCCGGGGAGGGCCCCCACCGCGCACCCCCGGCCGGTTCGGGCGCCCTTCACTGCCCTGGAGTCCACAAAGGACGCAGGTGGGTCAGCCGAGGTCTTGGAGTTCCCGTTCCACCGCCGCCAATTCCTCCGCGCTGCCCTGCACCTTCGGTCCGGTGAACCACTTCCGAGCCGAGACGGCCCACCACAGCGCCGCGCCGCCGAGGACGACGAGGAACGCGATCGGCGTGTAGTTGAACGTGTCCACGGTGACCGGCGCGGCCTGCGGCAGCATGAACAACACGAAGATCACGACGACCCACACACTCGCGACGATCCCGATCGGCTTCCCCCACCGGCCCAGGTTCCACGGTCCCTTTTCGAACCGGTCACCCATCCGCACCCGCAGGAACACCGGAATCACATACGCCACATACAAACCGACCGTCGCGATCGACGTCACGGCCGCGTAGGCCGTCGCGCTCCACAGGTACGGCAGCGCCAGGATCAGCGCGCCACCGGCGGCGAGCCACACCGCGTTCGTCGGCGTCTGGGTGCGTTTGTTGATGCGGTGCCAGATCTTCGAGCCCGGGATCGCGCCGTCGCGCGCGAAGGCGTAGATCATCCGCGAGTTCGCCGTCACCGACGCCATCCCGCAGAACAGCTGCGCGCCGATGCAGATCAGCAGCAGGAACTTGCCGGTCACCGCGCCGGTCGCGTCGATGAAGATCTGCGCGGGCGGTACACCGGTGGCCGAGCCGACAGCGCCGTCGTAGTCCTGGATGGCGAAGGTCAGCCCGATCAGCAGGATCCAGCCCGCCACCAGGGAAACGAGAATCGACGTGACGATGCCGCGCGGTCCGGCTTTGGCGGCGTTCTTCGTTTCCTCGGTCATGTGCGCGGAGGCGTCGTAGCCGGTCAGTGTGTACTGCGCCAGCAACAGCCCGAGCGCGAACACGTACACCGACGATCCCCAGCCGGTCTGGTTCTGGAAACTGCCGAACACGAACGACGCGTCCTGGTGTTTCGCCGGTACGAACACGAGCACGCCGACGATCACCAGGACGCCGAGCAGGTGCCACCACACGCTGACGCTGTTGAGGATCGCGACGATCCGCACGCCGAAGGTGTTCAGCGCGCCGTGCACGACCAGGATGATCGCGAGCAGCAGGATCGTATGTCCCGGTGTCGCCGCGAAACCCCATTGCAGGTCGAGAAAAGCGTTGAGGAACAGGGCCGCGCCGAAGTCGATGCCCGCGGTGACCGCGATCTGCCCGATCAGGTTGAACCAGCCGGTGAACCACGACCAGGCGGGACCGTTGCGCGGCGCCAGTTTCGCCGCCCAGTAGTACAACCCGCCCGCGGTCGGATAGCTCGAACAGACCTCGGCCATGCCGAGCCCGACCAGGATGACGAACAGGCCGACCAGCGGCCAGCCCCAGATCATCGCGGCCGGCCCACCGGTCTTCATGCCGAAGCCGTACAGCGTGAGGCAGCCCGAAAGGATGGAGATGATCGTGAACGACACGGCGAAGTTGTTGAACGCCGACATCGTCCGTTTCAGTTCCTGCGCGTAGCCGAGCTGGTGCAGGCGGGCGCTGTCGTCGTCGGCCGGGTCGCCGGCGGGTTTGGTGTTGGCCTGGTCGGAGACATCCATCGGGCTACCCCTCGAAAGGTATGCGGACAGACCATTGAGATCCGCAGAAAGTAACCTGGGTCACCAGGGGTGTCAAGGTTCCGTCAAGAAGCACGCAACGCTCTGAAGGCCACCTTGAGGGAACTCAAGTCCCTCAAGGTGGCCTTCAGAGACCTTCAGGCGTGCCTCAGCGGCCGAGGAAGTCGTGCAGCGACTCCAGCGCGGTGTCCGGCTGGTCGGCGAAGAAGCCGTCGACGCCGGCCTTGAAGAACGCCGCCTCCTCCGCGAAGACGTTCCCGTACGCGTCGGGCTTGTCCGACGAGCGCAGGTTCTTCGGCAGGAACGGGTTCTCGTTACGGAACGTGTACGGCTGGACCTTCAGGCCCGCCGCGTGGGCGTCGCGCACGATGGCCGTCGGCTGCGTCAGATTGCCCGCCGCGTCCAGCGGGATGATCTGCGACTTCGCGGGACCGAGGTAGTCCGCGTACTTCGCGACCTCGCGAAGTCCTTGCGCTGTAACAAGATCGGCATAGGTCCGCTTGTCGCCCTTCGCGACGAAATCGGCGGGCGCGCCGGTCGCGTCGGTCAGCTGCAGCAGCGGCACCCGCACCTGCTTGTGCAGGGCGATCAGGTTCGACACCTCGAACGACTGGATGATCACCGGCGCGTTGCGGCGGTTGAGCCCGTTGCGGTCGAGGATGGCCACCAGCTTCGGCTCGGTGGGGTTCCCGATCGACTGGAAGTACGTCGAGTGCTTGACCTCCGGGTAGGTCCCGACCGTCCGGTGCAGCTCGCGCGAGAGCCGCTTCGTCAGGTCGAGCACCTCCTGGTACGTCGCGATCTGGTAGCGGCCGTTGTACATCTGGTTGTTCGGCCGGTTCTGCGGGATCCGCTCCACCGCGCGCAGCGTCTTCAGCTCCGCCAGCGTGAAGTCCTCGGTGAACCACCCGGTCAGCGGTGTGCCGTCGATCACCTTCGTCGTCTTGCGCGAGGCGAACTCCGGGTGTTTCGCGACGTCGGTGGTGCCGCCGATCTCCGGTTCGTGCCGCGCGACGAGCTGACCGTCCTTGGTGGGCACGAGATCGACGTCGACCCAGTTCACGCCTTGGCGGAACGCCAGTTCGTACGAGGCGAGCGTGTGCTCGGGGCGATAGCCGGGCGCGCCCCGGTGTCCGATGATCACGGGGTCATCGTGCCCTCGGCCGTAACCCGCCGCATTCGCGGAGTCCGTCTCCGCCGGAGCGGCACTCGCGGGCCCGACGGCCAGTCCGGCGACGCCGAGCAGGGCGAGACCGGTCAGTGCGAGCACGCCCACACGCTTGCGCTTCATCTGCAACCTCTTTCGCTTCCGGGACGGGTCCCGACTTACCGCGACACCCTTGACAGTGCAAGCATCCGGTCGGCGTCGCTGCCCGTAAGCACGCTTGACGTCCGGGTGAACACCTCGAGGCCACCGCTGCCGTGGGTGACGGCGAAGTGTCGGCGCCGGGGACCGCCGGTACCCTGTCCGGCGTGCGCGTATTGGTAATCGGGTCCGGCGCCCGTGAGCATGCACTGGTCCTCGCGGTGTCCGGCGATCCCGCCGTCACCGCGCTCGCCTGTGCCCCCGGCAACGCCGGAACCGCCGCGGTGTCCGAGCAGCTCGGCGTCGACGCCGCCGACCCGGCGGCGGTGACCGCGCTGGCCAAGGACTGGCAGGCCGACCTCGTCGTCATCGGCCCGGAGGTCCCGCTCGTCGCGGGCGTCGCCGATGCCGTGCGCAAGGCGGGTATCGCCTGCTTCGGCCCGTCGGCCTCGGCCGCGCGGATCGAAGGTTCCAAGGCGTTCGCCAAGGACGTCATGGCGGCGGCGGACGTGCCGACTGCGCGCAGTGAGGTCGTGGACACTCCCGCGCGGCTCGACGCGGCCCTCGCCCGCTTCGGCCCGACCTGGGTGGTCAAGGACGACGGGCTCGCCGCGGGCAAGGGCGTCGTGGTCACCAAGGACATCGAGGTCGCGCGCAAGCACGCCCTGATGCTGCTCGACGGCGGCCACCCGGTCCTCCTGGAGTCCTTTTTGGACGGTCCGGAGGCGTCGCTGTTCTGCTTCGTCGACGGCAACACCGTCGTCCCGCTGCTGCCCGCGCAGGATTTCAAGCGTGTGGGTGACGGCGACGCCGGCCCGAACACCGGCGGTATGGGCGCGTACGCCCCGCTGGGCTGGGCGCCGGAAAACCTCGTCGACGACGTCGTCGCGAGGATCGTGCAGCCGGTCGTGGACGAGCTCGTCGCGCGCGACGCGTCCTTCTCGGGCCTGCTCTACGCGGGTCTCGCGCTGACGTCCGACGGCCCGCAGGTCATCGAGTTCAACTGCCGGTTCGGCGACCCCGAAACCCAGGTCGTGCTGGCGCTGCTGGAGTCCCCGCTCGCCGGGGTGCTGCACGCGACCGCGACCGGCAAGCTCGCCGAGCACCCGCCGTTGCAGTGGTCCGGCGGCGCCGCGGTGACCGTCGTGGTCGCCGCGGACGGCTACCCCGGTAAACCCCGCACGGGTGACGTCATCACCGGCGGTGAGCTGGAAGGCGTTCTGCACGCGGGCACGCGCCGTCGCGACGACGGCGCTGTCGTCTCCTCTGGCGGCCGCGTGCTTTCGGTCGTCGGCACCGGCCGCACGCTCAAGGCCGCGCGCAAGCACGCGTACGAGACCGTCGAGAAGGTGCACCTCGCCGGTTCGCATCACCGCACGGACATCGCGTTGCGCGCGGTGAACGGCGAGGTCGCGGCCCCGGTGGCGGATCAGCACGCGTAAATCTCCGGCAAGGCGGAACCGGACCGCGGTGGACTTCGTCGAATTGAAGCCATCGCTACACCCGCGTTGGTAGCCTCGATGCAGCCAGCCGGTGACCGTCCGTATCACGTCAGGGGAACGCATGCCAGGAACCCCAGCCACCACAGAGGGACTCGACCTGACCGGCGCCGTCCCCGTGGCGCCGGGCGTCGCCGACGTCATGGTCGACCCGGACAAGCTGCTCGCCGTCGCGAAGGTGGTGGAGGAGCAGGTCAAGGCGCTCGAGGACAAGCTGCTCACGCGACTCGGCCAGCTGCGCATCGACAGCCCGTCGGCGGACATCATCAGCACCAACGCCGTCGAGGCCTGGAACGGGCTGGTCGCGGACGGGGACCAGTCGTACGCGGGTCAGGTCCGGGAGTACGTGGCCGGGCTGCACCGGCTCGTCGCCCAGCTTCGCGAGGCCGCGAAGAAGTACAGCACCGGTGAGGCGGACAAGGCCGCGGCACTCAGGGAGCGCGGTGGCCACCGCACGTAAGCACGGGCTGTGGTTCGCCGGTGGCGTCCTCGTCACCGCGACACTCGCGGGCTGCTCGTCCAGCACGGACGGCACCCCCTACCCGGTGGAGACCGCGGCCAGTTCGCTCGCGCAGCGCGCGAAAGCCGCGGAACTTCCGGTGCGTCCCAAGGATCTTCCGGTCAAGGGCGTCGATCCGTGTTCGCTGTTGAGTCAGCCGCAGCTGGCGCAGCTCAAGATCACCGGCGCGCCGCGGCCGGCCGCCGATCAGCCGGACGGGCCGACCTGCGTGCTGGACGCGAAGGACGCCGAGCCGTTCTTCGCCTACCACGTCCGCACGATCGGCGCCGACGTCTCCGAATGGCTCACCGGTGCCCGGCGCAAGAACAGCATGACCACGCGGCCGAACCCCGTCGGCGGATTCCCCGCGATCACGAACTTCCGGGCCGCCGGCACCCCCGCCGACTGTGAAACGCTCGTCGGCGTCGCCCCCGGGCAGACGCTCGCGGTGCAGGCGTTCGCGATCACCGCGGGCGCGTTCACCCAGCCACGGCTGTGCGAAATGTCCGCGCAGGCGGCCGATCTCGCCCTGCAGACCTTGAAAGCACGCAACTGAGGGAGCGCGCGTGAAGATCTCCGAGCTCGCGGGCAGGATCCGCGACCAGCGTTTCGACGGCTGGACCAACACCGCGATCGCCACCGAGATCGAGCGGATGACCACCGGCGACGGCATCGGCAGCATCGGCGTCGCGGTGGACGCGCTGAAGTCGGTCGCCGACGCCCTCGCGCAGACCGACCACACCCTGCGCGCCGAACTGGCCAAGATGGGCGTCGAATGGCAGAGCCAGGCGGGCGGTCAGGCCGGGCAGGTGTTCACCGAGCAGGCCGGGTTCTCCCAGGACGCGAAGGTGAAGGTGACCCACGCCGCGGAGATGATCTTCGCGCAGGGTGAGGCGTTCAACCGGGCGCGGTACAAGCTCCCCGACGCCGAAACCGTGCGCAAGGGAGCGGGCGGATTCACCTTGAGCGACACCGTGTTGAGCCTGATCGGGTTCGAGACCGACCACGCGCGTCAGGTCAGCGCCGCCAACAACGCCAGGGGGCAGGCGCTCGCCGCGTTGAACGAATACGCCAAGGAGAGCGGCGAGAACCTGCTCTCCACCGAGACGTTGAGCAAGCCGGAGGCGCTCAAGGCCGCGCCGGTCGGTGACTTCGGGCCGACCGCGCTCGCCGGTTCGGCGGTCGACCTGACTCCGGACGGCAGCGTGAAACCCGCGGCGGCCGAGGTCCGCTCGCAGTACGTCGAGCCGCCGCCGCAGGCGCAGCCCGTGCGCTACCAGGCCCCGGCACCCACGCCGGTCGACCCGCCGACCCCGGCCTACGGCATCGCGGCGCAGGCTCCCCGGCAGACCGCCACGGGCAGTCCGGCCGGGTACCAGCCCACCGCACCGAGTTCCGCGCCGACAGCGCCGGCCGGCGTCGCGAAGCAGTCGGCGCCCGTCGGCTGGGTGAACGCGCCGGGCCGCGGCCCCGCCGAGTCCGCGCCCGCACGACCGGGTCTCGCGCCCACGCCCGCAGTGCCTCCCGCGACCGGCGAGTTCGTCCCGCCCGGTGCGCCGGGTAACCCGGTCATCGGCGGCACGACCGGTGTCGGCGGTACCAGTGGCGTTGGTGGCGGACCCGGTGGCACGGGTGGTGGCCCCGGCGCGACCGGTAGTCAGCCGGGACGTCCGGTGGTTCCCGGTGGCGGTGCCGCGGTGGCCGGCGGTACGACTGGCGTCGACGGCTCGCTGGGCCGTGGTGTGTCCGGAAGCGCCGACACCCGGGGCGATCAGGCGCTCGGCAAGGGCCGCACGGTCGGCGCCGCGCCCCAGTTCCCCGGCCAGGCACCACAGCCGGGTCTCGTCAGCGGTTCCGGTGTCGTGGCGCCGAAACCGGTCGGGTCCGCTGGCGACCTGGGCGCGGGCGCGGCAGCGATCGGTGCGGGCGGGATCGGCGGCGCGTTGAGCGGTGAGCGGGATCGGCAGCGTCGCGGCTTCGGCTCCGGGGGTTCCGGCAAGGGCAAGGTCGGCCCGCTCCCGGTCGGTGAACTGCCGGAGGAGGAAGCGGTCGCGCTGCGGAAGTCGGAGCAGATCAGCCCGAAGCAGTCGCGTGGTGACGCCAAACTGCTCTCGAAGGCCGCGTCGCAGGACGGCCAGGAGACCGAGGACGCCGAGCACGTGCGCCGGTACGGCGTGGACGACAAGGACCTGTTCGAGGACCAGCGCATGGTGTCCCCGGACGTCATCGGCGACAAGGATGTGCGCTGACCGTGCCCGCCGAGAATGGCAGCCTCGTGCTGTCCGCGCTGGAGTTCGACATGCTCTGGGAGGCCGAAGGCCTGCCGCAGCGCCACGCCGCGCTGGACGTGCCGACTCCGGGCGTCACCCACACCGAGCGGGCGGAACTGGTCGAACAGGCCTGGTCGTCACTGGCCGCGCGGCGCCTCGCCCGCGGCCACCGCGCGACCGGCGAACTGGTCGACATGTTCCACCTGCTGGCGCGTCCGCAGCTCTCGGTCGACGTCTGGGTGTGGGCGGAGCGGGAGATTCGTGGCCGCGCCGTCAGTCTCGGCCGCCAGGCGCTGCTGGGCGTGGTCGACGAGGGACAGGTCTGGCTGATCCCAGCCCGCGAAGGCATGCTGCCGGAGGCCGCGGTGTCGGTCGCCGGGGAACTGGGTCCCGGCATCGGCCAGGCCGTCAGCGTCCCGCACGACGTACTGATGGCCGCCGACGCCGACGCACGTGGCGACGCGAAGGCGCTGGTCACCGCGCTGGAGGACCGGCGGATCCCGCTGTTTCAGGCCCAGGAACTGGCAGGCATGCTCCTCGGCCAGCAGGCACGAGGCCAGTTCGGCGCCGAACGTATCGGCCGCGACGGCGTCGCCCATCGGGCTTCGCGTGTCGTCGCCTTCTACGACACGGATGCCGGGCGGTACCTGTTCCAGCTCGGCAAGGACGCCGACGGCAGCGACTGGGCCACCATCGCCCCGGCCGACAACGCCCTGCTCGCCGACCGGGTCCGGGAACTACTCGCCGAAGCCTGAATCTGCTCGCCGGGGTGGAGTTTGGTGAAGATCCGCACACGGGGTGCAGCCGAAGTCTTACAGTATGCGCGGGAACCGTCCTGGTCGTGCCGACGTCACACCAGGTGGACGCAAGCTGCGAAGGGGATGACGAACCGTGCCTGTGTATGACCCGGATTCCATGGGCATTGCCGCCAAGCAGGTCGAGAAGCTCAAGGACGAGTTCGAGAAGTCCAAGAAGCACCTCACGGGGATGGACCACGAGAAGGAAAGCCCCTTCGGTGGCATGACGGGTGCCGACGACGCGCACGGCGCGGTCGGTCACTTCAAGCAGGGCGTGCACAACGAGTTCGACGCTGCCGGGAAGCTGATGGAGGCGACCAGCTTCGCGCTGCGTAAGGCCGCGGGGCTGATCACTGAGGCCGATCAGGTCGCCAAGAGCGACGTGACGCTGCACCAGCACGGAAACCAGTGAGCGCGCCGCTCGTGGCGGGAAAGACTTTTGAGAGCGAGGGGGTGGAGTAGTGCCGGCCGAGAAGATCGAGAATCCGCCTAAGAACTGGAACGTGCTCCAGGACAAGGCCGCGCAGGTCGAGAAAATCAATCCGCAGGCCATTCAGCAGGCCGCCGATCAGTTCAAGAACGCGGCGAGCCAGGCCGGTGATCACAGCGCGGCGCTCAAGTCTTCGACGGATGCCCTCAACGGCGGAGTGTGGTCGGGGCCAGCGGCGGACAATTTCTTCGCCTATGTCAAGCGGATCACCGCTGCGGGTGACAAGGTGCAGAAGCATCTCACAGAGGTCAGTGACGATCTGACCCACTTGCAGGGTCAGCTGGCTGACATCAAAGGGAAGATCACCAGCAAGCGCGACGACCTGAAGAAGAAGTTCGACAGCGAGATCCCGCAGCAGCAGGCTGCTGCGGATGCCGCACAGGCCAAGGCCGACGCCGTACGCGACAACGGCAAAGGCGAGATGCCCAACCCGTCGGCCAGCAAGATCGTCCAGGACGCCCGCACCACCAACGAGCAGCTCGTGGCGACGGCGGCTGCTGACGTGGACGGTCTGATGGAGACTGCCGACAGGCTGATCAGCAAGTCCCAAGAGCTGATGAAGACGCAGATCGAGGGTGGGTACAAGGACGTTCCGCCGCCGGGCAAGGACGGGACGATTCCGCAGAGCACCGGCGGCATCCACAGCAACGGCGCCATGTCGAACCACGGGGGCGGCGGAGGCGGCGGTGGAGGGGGCGGCGGTGGTGGAGGCGGTGGCCTCGGCCCCAGTGGCGGGCCGCCTTCGTCGCCACCGCCGGGCAACGTGCAGCAGTGGATCCAGGAGGCGATCAAGGCGCTGCAGGCCGCGGGTGTGAACGTCACCGAGGCCGATATCCCGAATATCTGGGCCATTATCCAGCACGAGTCGGGCGGTAATCCCAACGCCATCAACAACTGGGATTCCAATGCCGCTGCCGGGCACCCGTCGAAGGGGCTCATGCAGTGCATAGACTCGACGTTCAACTCGCACAAGCTGCCCGGGCACGACAACATCTACAACCCGGTCGACAACATCATCGCGGGCGTGAAGTACTCGATCAGCCGCTACGGTTCGATCGCCAACGTCCCCGGCCTGAAGGCCATGGCGCACGGCGGCGCCTACCAGGGTTACTGAGCCGAAGTCCGTGAAGGCCCCATTGAGAGACGCCAAATCTCTCAATGGGGGTTTTCGCCGAGGTGGTCTGGCTTCGTTGTGGGGCGCCGCGACGGCGTCGCGAACGCTCCGTTCGGGACGTTCATCGTCGGCAACGGAGCG
>NZ_JBHYIQ010000007.1:0-23774 GCF_042739895.1 Amycolatopsis sp. NPDC059021 | reverse complement strand
TCTGGGGGTGTTGCGGGGGGGGTGTTGGGGTTGGTTGGGGGGCGGCCGGGGGGGGGCGCCCACCGCCGGTTGGCGGTTTTCCCCGCGGGCCAACGGAGCGTTCGCGACACCAGGCGGTGTGGTCGGGAAGTCCGGGGGACACCCTGGGCGCATCCCGCAGGACCGCGCACAGGAGGCGTGCTCCAGCGCAACGCCCACTGCTCGCGACCGCATAAAGTCCCTCAATGTGGCATTCACGGATCGTCAGTAGTCCTTGAGGCGGACGGTGTTGGCGGATTCGGTCAGCGGCTGCATCGCCTTTCGCATGATTTGCGTGCGGAAGGGCAGGTAGCGCAGCGCGCGCAGGCTCTGGATCTGCCGCCATTGCGCTGCGCGGGTCTGGCTGCGCTTGTTCGACATCGCCAGTTCCTGGTTCTTCAGCACGAACGGCCGCATGATCTCCGTGTACCGCGCGAACGCCGTGCCGTGATCGCCGTGCGCGGCCCGCAGTTCGCCCGCCAGGACGTACGCGCCGACGAGCGCCAGGCTGGTGCCCTGGCCGGAAAGCGGTGACGGGCCATAACCCGCGTCGCCCACCAGGGTGACGCGATCGGCGGTCCAGGAATCCATGCGTACCTGGCTCATCGAGTCGAAATACAGTTCCGGTGCCGAGCGCATTTCCCGCAGCAGTCGCGGAATTTCCCAGCCGCCGCCGAGAAAAGCGTCCGCGATGAGCTTTTCCTGCTGGGCGCGGTCGTGATGGTCGTAGTCCAGCACCGGCGCTTCGAAGCCCAGCATCGCCCGCGTTTCCGTGTTGCCTCGCGCGCTGTAGACGCCGGCAAGCCGCCCCGGCGACATGTGGAAGACCTGCCAGCGGTCCAGGTTCAGGTAATTCGGCATGGTGAACACGCTCAAATACGTGTCCAGATGGTGCAGATAACGCGTTTCCGGGCCGAACGCCAGCCGTCGCACCGTCGAGTGGATGCCGTCCGCGCCGACCACGAGGTCGAACGTGCGGGGAGCGCCGGAGGCGAACGTGACGTCGACTCCATCGGGAGTCTGGGTCAGTCCCGTGATCGAGTCACCGAAGACATACTCGACGCCGTCGGTCGCCGCGTAGAGGATGTCGGTGAGTTCGTCGCGCAGGATCTCGACGTCCTCGCTGTCGACGAGACCGCCGGTCAGCGTGTGCTCGGTGACGTCCACCAGCTTCCGGCCGCGGGCGTTGTACCAGGACATCCCGCGCATGTCGGTGCCGAGCCGCCGGATGTCGGCCAGTACGCCCATCCGCTCGACGACGCCGAGGGCGCTGCCCCGGATGTCGATCGCGTGCCCGCCGCGCCTCGGCGCCTCGGCGCGTTCGACGACGGTCGGCCGGAAGCCGTGCCGGCGCAGCCAGTAGGCCAGAGTGATTCCGGCGACGCCCGCGCCCGAGATCAGGATGTTCCGCTCGGTCATGATGTCTCCCTGTGTACGTCGTTTCGAAGTTCGCTGCGTACAAGGTATGCACACGGGATAATCTGCGCCTAGGGCTGCGGAAACCCAATGTGAAAGCACTAGTGCGCGGCGAGCTTGCTACCAGTAGCGCACTAGTCTTGGAGCAGTGAGCGCACTAGTGCACTAGGAGGAGAAATGGGCCCTCAACCGGACCCGCCCTACCGCCGGATCGTCACCGAGATCCGGCGGCGGATCGCCGCGGGCGAGCTGGCACCGGGCGCGCGGGTGCCGTCGACCCGCCAGATCGTCAAGGACTGGGGCGTCGCGATGGCCACCGCGACCAAGGTGCTCGCGACCCTGCGGGACGAAGGGGCCGTGGTCACCCGGCCCGGCGCGGGGACGGTCGTCGCCGAGGCGCCCGAGCGTCGCGTGCCGAAGCGGGAAGCCGAACTTTCCCGCGAGAGCATCGTGCGGGCGGCCGTCCGCATCGCCGACACCGAGGGCATCGGCGCGCTCGCGATGCGGCGGATCGCGTCGGAACTCGGGGTCGCCACCATGGCGCTTTATCGCCATGTGCCCAAGAAGGACGATCTCGTGCTCGAGATGGCCGACCTCGTCCTCGGCGAAATCACCTTCCCGGCGACACCGCCGGAGGGCTGGCGGGCTCAGCTCGAACTGCTGGCCACGCGCCAATGGCAGCTGTTCCGGCAGCATCCCTGGCTCGCGCAGGCGCTTTCGGTCACCCGCCCGCAGCCGTTGCCGAACCTGCTCGACCACGCCGAATGGGCGGTCCGCGCGCTCGACGGCCACGGCCTCGCGCATTCGACGATCATGTACGCGCACATCACGCTGTTCAACTACGTCCGCTCGACGGCGCTGAACTTCGAGTGGGAGGCCGAAGCCGAGGCGGGGTCCGCGCACTCGGACCAGGAGTGGCTGGCCGAGCACGAGCCCGTGCTGTTCGAGCTGATTGCCAAGGGCCGCTACCCGTCCTTCGCCGCCGTCATCGCCCGTGGCGACTTCGACTTCGAGCTGGATCGGCTGTTCGGGTTCGGCCTGCAACGCCTGCTCGACGGGTACGGGGCCTTGATCGCCCGCACCTCGGCACATCGGGGCCGGCCCGAGTAGCCCAGGTTAGCCTGCAGGACATGGTCGACCTCGGTGCTTTCGCCGGGCCCGCGCTGCGGGCCGGAGTTCCCCCGTTCCACGTCATGGACGTCCTTTCCGCGGCACAAGCCCGGCAGCGCAGCCACGGTGACCTGGTCGCGCTCTGCGCGGGCCAGCCCTCGGCGCCCGCCCCCGCGCCCGTGCTCGAGGCCGCGAAGAAAGCCCTGTCGACGCAGACCCTCGGGTACACCGAACAGCTCGGCATTCCCGAGCTGCGCGAGGCGGTGGCCGGGCACTACCAGCGGAAATACCGGATCGACGTCGCTTCGCAGGACGTCGTCATGACGACCGGCTCCTCCGGCGGCTTCCTGCTGTCGTTCCTCAGCGCGTTCGATCCCGGCGCCCGGGTCGCGATGGCCAGGCCCGGCTACCCGGCCTACCGGAACCTGCTGCGCGTGCTCGGCTGCGAGGTCGTCGAATTCGCCACCGGCCCGGAGACGAACTTCCAGCCCACGGTAGCCCTGCTCGACGAGCTCGGCCCGATCGACGGGCTGATCGTGGCCGCCCCGAGCAATCCCACCGGCACCGTGCTGCCGCCCGGCGAGCTGGCGGCGATCAGCGGCTGGTGCTCGTCCCACGGTGTCCAGCTGATCAGCGACGAGATCTACCACGGCATCTCCTACGGCGCCGAGCTGGATTGTGCCTGGCAGTACGGCCGCGAGGCGCTCGTCCTCGGCAGCTTCTCGAAGTACTTCGCGATGACCGGCTGGCGGCTCGGCTGGATGCTGGTCCCGCAGCGGCTCCACCGTGCCGTCGACGTCCTGACCGGCAACTTCACCATCTGCCCGCCCGCGGTCTCGCAACACGCCGCCGTCGCCGCGTTCACACCGGAGTCCTACGCCGAGGCGGACGGCCACGTCGAGCGCTACCGCGCCAACCGCGACAGGCTCTTCGCTGGGCTACGCGAGGTGGGGATCGACAAGCTGGCTCCGGCCGATGGGGCCTTCTACGCCTACGCGGACGTTTCCGCGTACACCACCGACAGCCTGAGCTGGTGCCAGCGGCTGCTCGCCGACACCGGCGTCGCCATCGCGCCCGGGGTCGACTTCGATCCGGTCGACGGCGGGAAGTTCGTGCGGTTCTCGTTCGCGGGCTCGGCCGGGGACATCGACGAGGGTGTCCGCCGCATCGGTGCCTGGCTCGGCTGAGCACGGTCAGGGGGAACCCGGAGATCCCCCTGAACGTTGGCCGGTTCGAGAGAGTTTTCGCGTCGAGGGTGGGACGCTGGCCATACCGGGCCGGCAGGGCGCGGGGACGCAATCGGAGGAGCCATGTTCTGGAAGATCGTCGGAGCGCTTGTCGTCGCGTGGGTGGCGTTCATGGTGCTCGGCTCGGTGATCGGGTTCGTGTTCAAGGCGATCCTGTGGATCGCCGTGATCGGCGGGGTGCTGTTCCTCGGCGCCGCCGGCTACCGCGCGATCACCGGCAAGAAGGACCCCAGGCGCATCAATCAGTGAAACCGGTGAGCTGACGGCCGGTCACGGGATCCGCGCCACGCCTGCCAGCGACGTGAAGTTCACGGGCGCCAGCTTGGCGAGGCGCGGCCCCTCCGGCCACCACTGGTGCGGATAGGTCAGCCCGGGTTTGACGAGCTCCAAGCCGTCGAAGAAGGACGCGATCTCCTCACGGGTGCGGTAGAGCGTGTCGAGCCCGGTACCGCCGAAACGTTTCTCCAGCGCGGTCGCCACATCGGCGGCCTCGCTGCCGTCGGCGGGGTTGTGCTGGTGCAGCAGGACGAGGTAGGAGCCCGGCGCCATCGCCTCGACGTAGGCCTTCACCACGTTCCGTGCCCGTTCGAGGTCGGTGATGTGGTGGATGATCGCGCACATGATCAGCCCGGTCGGCTTGCGGAAGTCGAGGTTCCGCACGAGCGTCTCGTCGGACAGCGTGGCGTCGGGATCGAGCAGGTCGCTGCCGGAGATGTGGGTGTACTCGTTCTCTTCGAGTAACGCGCGGCCGTATGCCTGCACGACGGGGTCGTTGTCGACGTAGACGACGTGCGCCTCGGAATTGTACCGCTGCGCGACCTGGTGCGTGTTCTCCACCGTCGGGAAGCCCGAGCCGAGGTCGAGGAACTGGTCGATCCGCATCCGCTCGGTGAGGAAGCGGACAGCGCGGACCAGCCACGCCCGTACCTCCTTCGCCATCCTCGACGAGTCGGGCGCGATGTCCAGGATCTGCCGCACCACCGCGCGGTCGACCGCGTAGTTGTCCTGCCCGTCCATCAAGGCGTCGAAAACCCGCGCGATGCTCGGCCGATCGAAGTCGGACGGCAGCACGGCCGGCCGGCGATCGGACGGCGGATCGTGTGCGGGCATGTCACCTACCGCGGGAAGTCGGTTTGGGTGAAGCCAGCTTAGGCCCACGCTATTGACCCTGTGTAGGCGGATCTGCCGTGTGGGTGATTTTCAGCCGAGCGCGGCCTTCGCCGCTTCGGCGCCGTCCCATACGTGGGCCCGGATTCCGAGCGCCCCCGCCGCGTCCACATTGGACTTTCGATCGTCGAAGAAGAGACAGTCCGCCGGCGCCGCGCCGAGCCGGCCGAGCAGGATCCGGTAAATCCGCTCGTCCGGTTTCACGCAGCCCAGATCGCCGGAGAACAGCGTGACGCGGAAGTGCCGCGCCCAGTCCTGTTCCCGCGCCCAGCGGCCGAAGGACGACGGCGCGTTGGACAGCAGCGCGAGTGCCGCGCCCGCCTCGCCCAGCGCGTCCAGCAGTTCGGCCGAGGACGGTTCGAGATGGGACCAGCCTTCGACGTCGATGCTGGTCAGCTCCTCGCTCTTCGCCTTGTCGACCTCGACGCCGAGCGCCTTCCCGACCGATTGCCAGTACTCGAGGTCGCCGCAGCCGCGGTCGTACGGCTCCCGCAGCGCCCAGTAGTGCTGCTCCAGCCTCCCGGCCTCGACGCCCAGCGTGGCGGCGAGTTTCGGCAGCGCGGCCGTCCGCTTGCTCAGCACGTCGCCGTAGTCGAACACGATCCAGTTCATCGATCCCCCATCAGTTCAGGCACCGGCTTTGATGCGGCGCAGTGCTTCCTCGACGTCGGCGGCGGACAGGTCGCGGTGCAGCACGAACCGCACCCGGCCGCCCATCGGGAGCGCCAGGATGCCGAGCGAGCCGAGCCACTCCAGCGCCGTCGGGACGTCGGCGACCTCGGCGAGCACGATATTGGTCTCCGGGGTCACCACCGGCCAGCCGTGCTCGGCGACCCCGGCCGCGAGCCGCCGGGCGTTCTCGTGGCTCTCGGCCAGCTCGTCGACGCGGTCGAGCGCGACGAGGCAGGCCGCCGCGAGCACTCCGCCCTGGCGGACTCCGCCGCCGAGCATCTGCCGCGTCCGCCGCGCCTGCCCGACGAAGTCCGGCGTGCCCGCGACGACCGAGCCGACCGGCGCGCCGAGGCCCTTGCTGAAACACGCCGATACGGTGTCGACGCCGACGGTCAGCGCGGCGGGCGGGACGCCCAGCGCGACCGCGGCGTGCCAGATCCGCGCGCCGTCGAGGTGGACCTTCAACCCGGCCTGCTTGGCCACGGCGAGCAACTGCGCGTGTTCGTCCGGCGGGGTGACCGCCCCGCCCGCCGCGTTGTGCGTGTTCTCCAGGCACAACAACGAAGTCCGCAGTGTGTAGTAGGGGCCTTGCGTGCCGATCGCCAGTTCGAGGGCCTCGGCGGTGGGGCGGCCGGGCCCGGCGTCGTGTTCCAGCGGTTCCGCCATCCCGCCCGCGAGCCACGCGGCGGACCCGAGTTCGTTGTTCAGCACGTGCGCGCCGCGCATCGCGAGGAACCGGTCGCCGCGGCGCAGGTGCGCGGTCAGCGCGATCAGGTTGGCCATGGTGCCGCTCGGGACCCACAGCGCGGCGGGCATGCCCAGCACTTGCGCCGCGCGCCGTTCGAGTTCGGCGATCGTCGGATCGGTGTCGATGACGTTGTCGGCGACCTCGGCCTCGGCCATCGCCCTGCGCATCGTCTCATCCGGCTGGGTCACAGTGTCGGAGCGGAAGTCGAGCGGCTGCGGCGTCCAGGTCACGGTCCGATCACATCACACGGGCCGTGCGTGGATCAATGCGGCAGGAGGCTGGTCGAACTTCGCGGGCCGTGCAACCGTGGACGCCCCCGGTTCCGTCCTACCGCCGACGACAAACAGAGTGGAGCACGACTGCGCGTGGACCAGCGCGACGAGCAGGAGTTCGCGGAGTACTTCGCCGCAAGGCGGGACGCCGTGCGCCGGACCGCGTACATGCTCTGCGGCGACTGGCATCGCGCGGACGACCTCGCGCAGACGGCGTTCGTGGCGCTGCACCGGAGGTGGAAGAAGATCAGGGATCGCGGGGCGACGGACGCCTACGTGCGCAAGACCCTGGTACGGGCGTCGATCGACGAGTCCCGCCGCCCGTGGCGGCGGGAACGGCAGACCGACGAGCTGCCCGAGCCCGCGCAGGACGGGCCCGGCCTCGCCGAACGCGTCGCCACCAGGGAAGACCTTCTCGCGGCGTTGCGCGAGGTACCGCCGAAACAACGCGCGGTCCTGGTCATGCGGTTCTTCGAAGGGCTCGACGTCAGCGCCGCCGCGAAGGCGCTGGGCTGCAGCGAGGGCAACGTCAAGAGCCAGACCGCGCGCGGGCTGGCGAATCTGAAACAGGTTCTGGAACGGGAGGTGGAGACCAATGGATGAGCGCGACCTCGAGACGTTGTTCTCCGCCGCGCCCGGCGAACCGCCGCCCTCGACCTTCACCGAGTCCGACGTCGTCGCCGAGTCGAAGCGGCAGACGGCGCGGCGCCGTTCGCGCCTCGCCGTGTCGACGAGCGCGGTCGCCCTCGTCATCGCGGGGGCGGGAATCTTCGGAATTGTGTCGAATGTCGAGTTCGGGACGCCGAATTCGGCGTCTTCGGGGATCAGGGCGAACTCGGCGCCGGTGCCAGGGCAACCGAGCGCGGGACCCGCACGTCCATCGGGTGAGTCACCGAACTTCTCGTCGTCGTCGCCCCAGCAGGGGGGTGACGGAGACGGGAGGACCGGCCCTCGGGTCGAAGGCACCTCCGGGTGCGAGCAGGTAGACCGGGAGCTCGCCACAGCCCTCGCTGGCGAGCTCCCGGTCCCTGTCGCCGCCGATGGGGCTTCACCGGGCGGCGCCTGTACGACGGGTGCCAGGGCCGCGGGGTTCCCGCTGGCAGACGGCATCATCTCCGCCGCCGTGTTCCCCGCCGGCATCCCAGCCGAAGTACCGCAACAGCCCGCGGGCGCGGCGATCACGCGGCTCCCCGCCCGCAGCGGCGGAACGGTGGTGCTGATCAGCGTCGCGGGGACGCCGGGGCGGCCGGTGCCCTTCGCGGGTGACCTCGGCCGCATCGCGAGTGACCTCGCCGCGCGGTTCTGACCGGGCGTCGCGGGCGGAGCTGGCACAATGAAGGCCCATGACCGCTGCAGCCACCACACCCAAGGGTGAACGCCGGCGTACCGCGCTCGCCGAGGCGGCAGCGGAGCTGCTGGCCGAAGGCGGATTCGACGCCGTGCGGCACCGTGCGGTCGCCGAACGCGCCGGACTTCCGCTGGCCTCCACGACGTACTATTTCGACTCGCTCGAAGACCTCGTCACCACCGCCGTCGAGCACCACTCCCGGATCGAACTCGCCGCCGGGCGCCGTCGGCTGGAGGAGATGGCCACCCGCAACCGCGGCGTCCAGGCGACCATCGAGCTGGCGCTGGACATGCTGCTCGGGCCCGCCACCGGGGACCCCGAGACCGACGCCGAGGCGGTGCTGCTGCGGTACGAGCGGCTGGTCGCCACCGGCCGCCGGAAGTACCTGCGGCCGATCATGCGGACGCTGAGCGAGCAGTTCAAAGAGCTGCTGATGGAGACGTTCACCCGGTCCGGGACGCCAGTGACCGACGCCGAGCTGGAAAAGCTGGTCGCGCTGGTCGACGGCGCCGTGGTCAACGCGCTGATCGAGGTCGACCCCGATCCGCGCGCGGCGGCGGCACGCATGCTGCGCACCGCGCTGACCGAGAACGCCGGAGTGAGCTGAAGGGGACTTTCCTCGCATGCGATGCGAGGAAAGCGCCCTTCAGCGCGTCTTACGCGCCGAACGTCCCCTTCAGCAGCACGCAGCTGGGCCGGGGTGTCGGATAGCGCGCCGGCTCGCCGGAGCCGTCGAGGGGGAACACGGTGAGCGCGTCGTCGTGCTGCGCGGCCACGAAGCACATGCCGCCGGCCAGCGCGAAATGGCGTGGTTCGGCGCCGCTCGGATGGTCGATGACCGCGATGGCCGCCGGGTCGAGGCTGAACTCCGTGACGCAGTCCGGGCCGCGGCTGGACAGGTACAGCCGGTCGCCGTCGAGCTCCACGTGCGCGACCAGGTTCGGTGTGGTGTCCGCGGCCTTGGTCGACGGCGTGACCGCGACGACCTCGAACGCGCCGGGCCTGACCTCGCGCATCGTGACCAGCGTCCCCGCCAGCTCGCCCACGACGTAGGCGAGGTCCGTCCCCGGCCGCCGGATCAGCTGTCGCGGTCCGGTGCCCGAAGGCACCGTCGAGACCGCGAACTCGTGGAGCAGTCCTTCCGGGGAGAGCCGGTAGCTGCGGATTTCGTCGGTGCCGAGGTCGACCGCGCTGACGATCGTGCCTGCCTCGTCGGTGCCCGGCACCGCCATGTGCACGTGGGCGCTGTCCTGCCTGCCCTCGACCGGACCCCGGCCGGCGTGCCGCACCAGATCCGTCCGGCCGGTGATCCGGCCGTCCCCGTCGAGCCCGAACACCGCGAGGCTGCCGCTGGAATAGTTGGCGCACAACAGGAATCGGCCGTCCGCGGTGACCGCGAGATGACACGGGTCGGCGCCGCCGCTTTCGACGGTGTCCAGTGCCGTGAGCGTGCCGGAGTCCTCGATGCGGACCGTGGTGAGCGCGCCGTCCGCGGTTTCGTTGGCCGCGTACAGCATCGGCAGCGCGGGGTGCCGGGTCAGCCACGACGGCGACTCCATCGGCAGTGTCCCGGCGTGGGTCAGCTCTCCGGTGGCCGAGCGGCGGAAGGTCACGATGCCGGTGGGCCCGTAGCCACCTACGAGGACAAGATCCATGGCGCCGAGTGTTCCGGCCACCTGCGGCTATACGCAAGCACGCCGAGTATCGTGAGGCCGTGACGGACAAGCCCCGCATTCCGAACGTGCTCGCCGCCCGCTACGCCTCCACCGAGCTGGTCTCGCTGTGGTCGCCGGAGCGCAAGGTTGTGCTGGAGCGCGAGCTGTGGCTCGCCGTGCTCCGCGCGCAGGCCGACCTCGGGGTCGAGGTGCCGAGCGGCGTCGTCGCCGACTACGAGCGGGTGCTGGAGCAGGTCGACCTCGATTCGATCGCCGCCCGCGAGCGCGTCACGCGTCACGACGTCAAGGCCAGGATCGAGGAGTTCAACGCGCTGGCCGGGCACGAGCACGTCCACAAGGGAATGACCTCGCGGGACCTCACCGAGAACGTCGAACAGCTGCAGTTGCTGCGTTCCCTGGAGCTGATGCGGACCCGCGTCGCCGCGGTGCTCTCGCGGCTGGCGGCGCTCGCCGTCGAGCACGCCGACCTGGTGATGGCCGGTCGTTCGCACAACGTCGCCGCGCAGGCGACCACGCTGGGCAAGCGGTTCGCCACCGCCACCGACGAACTGCTCGTCGCGTTCGCGCGGCTGGACAACCTGATCGAGCGGTACCCGCTGCGGGGCATCAAGGGCCCGGTCGGCACCGCGCAGGACATGCTCGACCTCCTGGGCGACGAGTCCACTTTGGACGCACTGGAGTCGCGTGTCGCCGAGCACCTCGGCTTCAAGCAGGGATTCGTCAGCGTCGGCCAGGTGTATCCGCGGTCGCTCGACTTCGACGTTCTGTCCACTGTGGTCCAGATGGCCGCCGCGCCGTCGAGCCTGGCCAAGACGATCCGGCTGATGGCGGGGCACGAGCTGGTCACCGAGGGCTTCAAGCCCGGCCAGGTCGGCTCGTCGGCGATGCCGCACAAGATGAACACGCGCTCCTGCGAGCGGGTCAACGGCCTCGCCGTCGTGCTGCGCGGGTACCTGTCGATGATCGGCGAGCTCGCCGGCGACCAGTGGAACGAGGGCGACGTCTCCGACTCCGTGGTCCGCCGGGTCGCGCTGCCGGACGCGTTCTTCGCGCTCGACGGGCTGCTCGAGACGTTCCTCACGGTGCTCGCCGAGTTCGGCGCCTTCCCCGCGGTCGTCGAGCGTGAACTGGACCGCTACCTGCCGTTCCTCGCCACCACGAAGGTGCTGATGGCGTCGGTACGGGCCGGGGTCGGCCGGGAGACCGCGCACGAGGCGATCAAGGAGAACGCCGTCGCCGTCGCGCTGGAAATGCGGGAGCGCGGGCTGGCCGAGAACGACCTGCTGGACCGGCTCGCCGCCGACGAGCGCATCCCGCTGGACCGGGGTGAGCTGGACAAGCTGCTCGCCGACCGGATCTCGTTCACCGGGGTGGCTCCGCGCCAGGTCGAGGAGGTCGCGCGGCGGGTCGAAGCGGTGCTGGAGCGCTTCCCGGAGGCGCGCGAGTACGCCCCGCAGCCCATCCTGTGAGCAAGGGCACCTGAAACCGTTCACAGAGTGAGACGGAATTACCCGAACGGGCGAAATCCCTAATCTCGACCGCTGGAACCGGAGCGCCGGGCCGCCTACCCCGCGGCCTGGCGTGTTGTATCGCGCCTGCGCGCGCCTACCCACGGAAGAAGCGATGAGATCCACGCTGTCGAGAATTGCCACCGTCGTCACCACCGGAGCGCTCGCGCTGAGCCTCGCGGCCTGCGGCTCGTCGTCGGGCGCGTCCGGCACGGACAAGAAGACGCTGCGAGTGGGCACCCTGAGTGACGCGCCGCCGTCGATCTACCTGCAGAACGGCACCTTCACCGGCTACGACAACGAGCTGCTCCGCGACATCGCCAAGCGGGAGGGGTTCGAGGTCGAGTTCGTCGGCACGGAGTTCGCCGGCCTGCTCGCCAGCGTCGCGAACGGCAAGTTCGACATTGGCAGCTCGACCATCTCCACCACCGACGCACGCAAGAAGACCGTCGCCTTCACCAACGGCTACGACGTCGGCTACACGACGATCGTGACCAAAAAGGACGCGAACCTCAAGGACCCGGCCGCGTTCGCCGGGAAGCGGCTCGGCGTGGTCCAGGCCTCGGTCCAGGACGAGTTCGCCGGGAAGATCGCGGGCGCCAGCGTGGTGCGTTTCCCGGACTACAACGCCGGTTTCGCCCAGCTGAAGAACGGCACCCTGGACGGCTGGGTGGTGCCGAAGGACATCGGCCAGCAGTACCTCGACCAGAACCCGGCCGTGCCGCTGGAGTTCGGCTTCACCCAGCCGAACAAGGACACGCCGTCGGCCTACGCCGTCGCGAAGACCAACAAGGACCTGATCGCGAAGCTGAACGACGGTATCGCCAAGGCGATCGCGGACGGCACGGTCGCGCGGCTGCACGCGCAGTTCTTCAAGCAGGCCCCGCTGACGCCCGAGCTCGAACAGGGCGGCGCTGGCCTCCCCGTGACCAACCCCGGAGTGTGACGTCGTGAAGAAGATACTGCTCGCCACGCTGGCCGCCGGTCTGGTCGCGACGCTCAGCGCGTGCGGTTCGGGTGGCGCCTCCGACACCCTCCGGGTCGGCACGCTCGGTGACGCGCCGCCGAACGTGTTCGTCAAGGACGGCACGTACACCGGGTTCGACAACGAGCTGCTCCGCGCCATCGCGGCGAAGAAGAACCTCAAGCTGGAGTTCTCCGCGACCGAGTTCTCCTCGCTGCTCGGCCAGGTGTCTTCCGGCCGCTACGACATCGCCAGCTCGGCGATCGCGCAGACCGAGGAACGCAAGAAGACCGTCGACTTCTCGGATTCCTACGACTTCGAGACGATGAGCATCCAGGCGAAACAGGGCAGCCCGATCACCGAAGAGAAGGGCCTGTCGGGCAAGCGGGTCGCGGTGATCCAGGCTACGGTCGGCGACAAGTGGCTGACCAGCACGGTGCCGGACGCGCAGCCGGTGCGGTTCCCCGATTACGCCGCGGCGCTGACCGCGTTGAAGACCGGGGCCGTCGATGCGTACGTCCTGGACCAGAGCATCGCCGAGAAGAACGTCACCGAGAATCCGGACGCGAAGCTCGCGGTCGTGAAGAGCTTCACCACCGACGTGCCGCACGGGTTCGCCGTCCGCAAGGGCAACGCCGACCTGCTGACGAAGCTGAACGACGGGCTCAAGCAGGTGATCAAGGACGGTACGTGGCTTAAGCTCCATCAGCAGTTCCTGCCGACCGCTCCGGTGCCGGCCGGGTTCGGTAGCTGAGTCGGAAGCTGAGGAGTGACATGAGGAAGACTTTGGCCACGGCGGTGGCCGCGACACTGCTGGCCGCGCTCACCGCGTGCGGCAGCGGTAGTGGTTCCGAGGGCAAGACGCTGCGGGTCGGCACGCTGAGCGACTCCCGGCCGAACGCCTATCAGGAGAACGGCAACTACACCGGTCTGGACAACGAGCTGCTCCGGGCCATCGCGGCCAAGGTGAACCTCAAGGTGGAGTTCGTCGCGACCGACTTCTCGGCGCTGCTCGGTCAGGTCGCGAACGGCACGTACGACATCGGCAGCGCGGGTATCGCGCAGACGGACGCGCGGAAGAAGACGGTGGACTTCTCGGCGCCGTACAACTACCAGTCGCTGGGGATCGAGGTCAAGGAAGGCGCCCCGATCACCGACGAGAACTCGTTGGCGGGTAAGCGGATCGGCGTCGTCCAGGGCACCGTTTCGGACACCTGGCTGGCGGCCAACGCGCCGACGGCTCAGCCCGTCCGCTTCCCCAACGACGCCGCGGTGGTGAGCGCGCTCAAGACGTCCGGTGTGGACGGTGCGGTGTTCGACCAGGCCTCGGCCGAGGACTACGCGAAGTCCAATGTGGACGCCAAGTTCAAGGTGGCGAAGGTCATCACCACCAACATCCCGCACGGTTACGCGGTGAAGCACGGGAACACCGAACTCCTGAACAAGCTCAACGACGGGATCAAGCAGGTCGTCGCGGACGGCACGTGGGAAAAACTGTTCAAGCAGTTCGAACCGAACACGCCGATTCCCGCCGACTTCAAGGTCAGCAAGTAAATGGATCAGTTCTTCAATACCTTTCTCAACTGGGAATACATCTGGCAGGTCTTCCCCGATCTGCTCAAGACGGGCATCTGGAACACCCTGATCCTCGCCGTGGTTTCGGCGGTGATCGGCACCGTGCTGGGCATGGTCGTCGCGGTGATGGGCCTGTCCACGAAGAAGTGGCTGCGCTGGCCCGCGCGGGTGTACACGGACATTTTCCGTGGCCTGCCCGCGATCCTGACGATCCTGGTGATCGGGCAGGGTCTCGGCACGCTGGCGCGGGACATCGTCGGCACGAACCCGTATCCGCTGGGCATCCTGGCGCTGAGCCTGATCGCGGCGGCCTACATCGGCGAGATCTTCCGGTCCGGTATCCAGAGTGTCGAAAAAGGACAGCTGGAGGCCAGCCGCGCGCTGGGGATGAGCTACACCAAGGCGATGGCGCTGGTCGTCATCCCGCAGGGCGTGCGGCGGGTGCTGCCGGCGCTGGTGAACCAGTTCATCGCGCTGATCAAGGACTCCAGTCTGGTGTACTTCCTCGGCCTGCTGCCCGAGCAGCGCGAGCTGTTCCGGATCGGGCAGGACCTCGCGGCGAACACCGGGAACCTGTCGCCGCTGGTCGCGGCCGGATTCGTGTACCTGGTGATCACCATTCCGCTGACGCACCTGGTGAACTACATCGACAAGAAGCTGCGGACCGGGAAGAAGGTCGACACCGTGGATCCCAGCACGGAGTACACCCCGGCCAACTATTCGGGTGGAGGTGTTCCCCAGTGAGCGTGCGTGCGCCGGTGCACTCGTCGAGCGTCGAGCTGCGCGACATCCACGTGAAGTTCGGGACCCTCGAAGTCCTGCGCGGGGTGGATCTTCGCGTCGAGAAGGGCAAGACGACCTGCATCATCGGTCCGTCGGGGTCGGGCAAGTCGACGCTGCTGCGGTGCGTGAACCGGCTGCAGGAACCGGACCGCGGTGATCTGCTGCTGAACGACGAGAGCGTCATCTCGGCCGACCCGGACGTGTTGCGGCAGCGGGTCGGGATGGTGTTCCAGCACTTCAACCTGTTCGGGCATCGGAGCGTGCTGGACAACATCGTCCTGCCGCTGCGCAGCGTCAAGCGGCTCGGCAAGGAGGAGGCGGCGTCGATCGCGCGTGCGCGGCTGGAGGACGTCGGCCTGGCGGACAAGGCGCCGTACCGGCCGAGCGCGCTCTCGGGCGGCCAGCAGCAGCGGGTCGCGATCGCACGGGCGCTGGCGATGGAGCCCGAGGTCATGCTGTTCGATGAGGCCACCAGCGCGCTGGACCCCGAACTGGTCAAGGGCGTCCTGAACCTGATGGCCGGTCTCGCCGAACGCGGACTGACCCTGCTGGTCGTGACCCACGAGATGGGCTTCGCCCGCAGTGTCGCCGACGAGGTCGCCTTCATGGACGGGGGCAGGATCGTCGAACAGGGCCCGCCCGCCGACCTCTTCGACAACCCGCAAAGCCCGCGCCTGCAACGCTTCCTCTCGCAGGTGCTCTGACCAGGCCCGCACCCATCCGGTAGGCATTCCCCCACCCTCCCGGGGGCACCCCTGCAACCAGCGTATCGAGGTTCGGGGCGCGGGTGGGGGTGTACGGGAAATCTGTGGATGGCCGGGGCCGTTGTGGACAACTCCCCGGCCTGGCTGTCGCGCACCTCCGCCCTTGTCGGTCCCGCCTGCGATCATCGTGACCGGGGGCGGCGCCCGTCAGCTGCGCATTTCTCGGGGAGCCGGTACGTCGGCTGCTGTGGTCCGTGGGGGCCTCCTTGAGGTACCCAGAGTCCCTCAAGGAGGCCCCCACGGACCTGGAATCCGGCCAACCACCAAACCGGATGATTTACCGCAAATGTGCTCCCGCGGACGGCACTAGCACGCGTCCGGGGCCGCCAACTACCCGGGCATGTCCAAAAGCTTCGAGAGCATCGCCCAACGTCCCCAACGCGTCGTCCGGGACGCGGGAGTCGCCGAATCGACAGGTAATCTGCGGCTATGGCGAGAATCGCGCGGCTGACGTATTACCCGGTCAAGGGTTGTGCCGGGACCTCGGTGGATACGGCGCTGGTCACCGAGGCCGGGCTGGCGCACGACCGCGCCTTCATGGTCGCCGCGCCCGACGGTGACTTCCGCAGTCAGCGCAAGTTCGCCGTGCTCGCCACCGTCCGTCCCCGGATCGTCGGCGAAAGGACGCTCGAACTCTCCGCGCCCGGGGTCGAAGACCTCCAGGTCGATATCAGGAAGGACGGTCCACGGCACCCCGCGGCCACCTTCAGCTGGCACGGCGATGCCGTCCACCAGGGCAAGGAGGCGCAGGACTGGTTCTCGACGCTGCTCCGTACCGAATCGATCCTCGTCGGCGTCGCGCCGGACCACGAGCGCGTCACGAGCGGGCAGACGCCGGGCACCGCGGCCTTCGCCGACGGGCACGCGCTGCTCGTCACCAGTGAGTCCTCTTTGGACAGTCTCAACGAGAGGATCGCGTCGCGCGGGGGCGAGCCGGTGCCGATGGATCGCTTCCGGCCCAACATCGTCGTGGCGGGCTGGGCAACGCCGCACACCGAGGACGACGTCCGCGCGATGCGGGCCGGGGGCGCCGAATTCGGCTACGCGAAGCCATGTGTGCGGTGTTCGGTGCCGATGGTCGACCAGGAGACCGGCGTGAAGTCCGGCCCCGAGCCGATCCGCACGCTCGCCACCTACCGCCGCGATCCCGACGGCGGCGTGACGTTCGGGATGAAGGCCGCCGTCACCAGGCCCGGTCAGCTCGCCGTCGGCGACGAGGTGATCGTGCACTCCTGGGCCGGGCCGAGGCCCAGCGTCGCGGCCGCCGAGCCGCCGTTGATCGCGACCGCGAGCCGCCCCGCCGAGTCGGTGTAGAGCACCGCCTCGCCCCGCGCCGCGTCCCCGAACGTCCGGCCCACCACCGCCCGCACCGCGACCCGCGCGCTGTGCACCGACACCGCGCCGGTCAGCTCGGTCAATGCCAGGTCGGCGGGACTCGCGGCGAGCTGGACGTTGCCGAAGTGGTCCACTGTCACAACCTCCGCGACCAGTTTTCCCGGGAACGCGGCGACGAGCGGGTCCGGCAGCGTCACCAGGTCGGGCACTCGCTCGCCGAACTCCGACGGGGCCACGCCCAGTGCGAGATGCGCGGCGGCCGGGGCGAAGATGTCGCGGCCGTGGAAGGTGGCCGAGGTCTCGGGGAGCCGCAGCGACGGGTCGGACAGCTCGAAGGCCTCGACGACGCCGCCGAGCGCCGACGCCGCGGGAAGCAGCAGCCCGTTGTCCGGCCCGACGAGCAGCCCCCGCCGCGCGACGACGACAACGCCGCGCCGGGCGGTGCCGACTCCGGGGTCGACCACCGCGAGGTGCACCGATTCGGGCAGGTAGGGCGCGGTCTGCGCGAGCGCCGTCGCGCCGTGCCGGATCTGCTGCGGCGGCACTTCGTGGGTCACGTCGATCACCTGGACGTCGGGCGCCAGCCGCGCGATCACCCCGCGACAGGCCGCCACGAACCCGTCCCGCAGGCCGTAGTCGGTCGTGAACGAGATCCACCGGTACGTCATGACCTGCATCATCTCGCGGGTTAGGGTGCTGCGGTGACGACGCTCGCCGATTACCCGAAGATCTCCGCAGGCAAGGTCCGCGAACTGTACGCGGTCGACGACGACCACCTGTTGCTGGTCACCTCGGACCGGATCTCCGCCTACGACTTCGTGCTGGACACGCCCATCCCGGACAAGGGCAGGGTGCTGACGGCCATGAGCGTCTTCTGGTTCACCCAGCTCGCCGACGTCATGCCGAACCACCTCGTCGCCTACGACGACCCGCGCATCCCCGCCGAGGTCCGCGGCCGCGCGCTGCTGGTGCGGCGGCTGAAGATGCTGCCCGTCGAGGCCGTCGCCCGCGGGTACCTCACCGGCTCCGGGTTCGCCGACTACCGGCGCACCGGCGCGGTGTGCGGCGTCGAGCTGCCCGCCGGGCTGGCGGAGTCCGCGAAGCTGCCCGAGCCGATCTTCACCCCGGCCACCAAGGCGGAACTCGGCGAGCACGACGAGAACGTCACGTTCGACGCGGCCGCCGCCACGATCGGCCGTGAGCTGGCCGAACGCGTCCGCGAGGCCACCCTGGCGATCTACCGGCGCGGTGCCGATCTCGCCGCGGAGCGCGGAATCCTGCTGGCCGACACCAAGTTCGAGTTCGGCCAGGACGAGAGCGGTGCTCTCGTCCTCGGGGACGAGGTGCTGACCCCGGACTCCTCGCGTTACTGGCCCGCGGACGGCTACGCGCCCGGCCGCGCGCAGCCGTCGTTCGACAAACAGTACGTCCGCGACTGGCTCACCGGCCCGGCCTCCGGCTGGGACCGCGCGTCCAACACCCAGCCGCCGCCGCTGCCGGACGACGTCGTCGCCGCCACCCGCGCCCGCTACGTCGAGGCCTACGAGCGCATCACCGGGCTTTCGCTGGCGGACTGGCCGGGCTGACCCCGGCGCCGGGCAAGGCACCGGAAAAACGGGGCTGCGTTGACCCAGCCGGGTGAACGCCTCCGCAACCGTCGTCGGACCGTTCGGTGCAGTTCACGGCGTGGTCAGGCGGGCGCCATCGGGCTCCTGCGTAATGGGCAGCGTGGACGCTCGTTTGCTCGTATCGCTGTCCGGGATCACTCCGCGGACGCTGCATCGCTGCGCCGACCTCGCGGCCGAGCTGGAACGACGCAAGGTGCCGCTGTCGGTCCTGTATGCGGCGAGGACCGGCGACGGTCCGGTGACGGAGTGGACGCGAGTCCGCGCGAAGGCCGGTGATTCCGTGCTGCTGCACGGCTACGACCATCGCGTCACGCCCACCCATCGCACCGTCCAGCTCGGCAAGAAGGCCGAGTTCGCGGCGCTGCCCGCGCACGAGGCGCGGCTGCGGCTGATCGCCGCGAAGGCCGCGCTCGACGGCACCGGCCTCGCCGTCGACGGCTTCGCGCCACCGCGCTGGATCGCGTCACAGGGCACGCTCCAGGCGTTGGCGGAACACGGTTTCACGTTGTGCGCGGACTTGGTCTCGGTGCGGGACCTGGAAAGCGGCGAGTCCTGGCGTTCGCGGGTCCTGGAGTTCAGCAGCCAGTCCCAGCGCACCGAAACCGTGCGCTGCTTCGCGCTGGTGCTCGCGAGCGCCAGGGCGGCGCGCAAGGGCGGCCTCGTCCGCCTGGGAGTCGAGGCCGCCGATCTCGCACGTCCCGGTCTGCGCCAGGCCCTGCTCGACGCGGTCGATGTCGCGCTGGAGAACCGGGCTTTCGGCTCCACCTACGGCGCGCTCCGCCGCGTCGGCGTTTGACAGGACAGCCTGACGTCAGACGGTGGTGGGCTCGGCGCGGTCGAGCACCTTCACTTCGGTGCCCTCGGGCGCGAGGTTGCCGAACAGCCCGTAGTGCAGGGCCGGATTCGCCAGCACGGCCTCGTGGATCGGCACGGCCGCGCGCGGTGCCACCGCCCGCAGGTAGTCCACCGCCTCGCCCGCCTTGAGCCACGGGGCGCCGGTGGGCAGGCCGAGCACGTCGATCTTCTGCTCGGGCACGAAGAACGAGTCGCCGGGGTGGTAGAACGCGCCGTGATCGACGATGTAGCCGACGTTCGGGATCACCGGGATGTCGCTGTGGATCACCGCGTGCTCACCGCCGACGACGTTCACCGTGCTGCGCCCGATTTCGAACGCGTCGCCCGGTTCGGCGACCTCGAACGTCGCGCCCGTCTTCCGCACGGTCTCCGCGGAACCGGGGTCGATGACGAGTTTCGCGCCGGGGTTCGCCTCCAGCAGCGCGGGCAGCCGTTCGACGTCGAGGTGGTCGAAGTGCTGGTGGGTAACGAAAATCGCGTCGAGTTCGCGTTCGCCTTCGAAGCCGGCGGAGAACGTGCCCGGGTCGATCAGGATCCGCGCGCCCTCGGTCTCCAGCAGCACGCAAGAATGTCCAAAATGGACAATTCGCATCAGGATTCTCCTTAGGATCGTCGCTTTCCACCCTATGCCCGAAGGAGTGCGTCGCCAAGTTCGGTGCGCCGGTAGCGGACTTCCCGGCCTCGGCGCGCGGTCTCCAGCAGTCCCGCCGCCCGCAGCGCGGTGAGATGTTCGGACACCGTTCCCGGCGCCAGGCCCAGGCTCGCGGCGAGGTCCTTGGTGCTCGCCGGGCGGTCCAGCGCGACCAGCAGCGCGGCCTTCGTGCGCCCGAGCACCCCGCTGAGCGCGGCGGGCGGACGGCTCGGCCGCGCCCACAACTCGGCCACGCCCCGCGCCGGGTACAGCAGCGCGGGCTGCCACGGCTCCATCGTGATGACCCCGACGCTCGGCCAGGCGAAGACCCCGGGGATCAGCAACAGTCCACGCCGGTCGAGCCGGACCCGGCTGCGTTCCCGCATCTCGATCATCAGGACGTCGCCGGAGAGCCGGACGCGGCCGTGCAGATCGGCCAGCATCCCCGCGATGCCGTGCTCGGACAGCTGCCGCGAGCGTTCCTCTATGTCCGCCACGAGCAGGCGCCGCATCCGCGGCCAGTGCGGCTCGACGAGCTCGGTCCAGGCGAGTTCGAGCTGATCGGCGAGCAGATCCCGTGCGGTGGCGGGGTCTTCGGGAAGCGCGCTCAGATCGGAGTCCACTTTGGCCAGTTCGAGTGCCACCTGCGCCGGGAGCGTGCGGCGGATCTCGGCGAGCTGTACTTCGGCGGTCGTCGCCGGATCCTGTGGCGGCGGCGCGAGGAAGTCGGTGATGTAGTGCCGCGCGCTCATCACCGCGGCGAGTTCGGCGATCGGCAGGCGCCCGAGTTTCCGGGCGGACTCGCGCAGCCACGGCAGATGACTCGGATGCCCGCGGACACCGAGCAGCGTTTGCATCGCGCCCATCGTCTCGTCCAGCGGCGAAATGGCGAACCGGACGTGGTTCGCGCTCTCGGCCGTCAGCACGAGTTCGATCACGGTGGGCTCCAGGATTCGGCTATTCCCGAATCAGTATTGCCGAACGTGTCCGTCGCGACACGGTGTCGACATGTCTCTCCTGAAACATCGCGGGTATTGGCGCTGGTCGGCGGGAGTCCAGCTGACCCGGCTGCCCGCTGCCATGGCGCCGCTGGCGTTCACCGTGCTCACCACGGCCACGACCGGGTCGTACCGGCTCGGCGGGGTCATGATGGCGGTGTACGTCGTCGCGGAAACCGCGGCCGCCGTACCGATCGGACGGCTGCTCGACCGGTTCGGGCCGTCCCGTGCTCTTCCGGTCCTGCTCTTGTTGGTCGCGGCCGGCTTCGCGGCGCTGGGCACGGCCGCTTCGTGGGGCGTGCCGGAGTTCGTCCTGCTCACGCTGGTCGTGCTGCCGGGCGCGCTCGCGGGCGGTCTGTCCGGTGGCTTCCGGACGTTGCTCGCCGCGACCGTCTCCGACGACATCCTGCCGAGGGCCGTCGCGGTCGACGCGATGATCCTCGACGGCGTGCTCATCGCCGGGCCCGCGCTCGTGTCCGCACTCGCGCTCGCCGGTCCGCTGGTTCCACCGTTCGCGATGGCCGCGGTCTGTGTGCTCGCCGCGATCCTGGTGCCGCGTCGCACGATGGCGCCCGGCCGAGGGGAGGCCGGGGAGCGCCCGCCGGTCCCGCTCGCGAGGTGTCTGCCGTGGCTGGCCTGCCAGTTCACCGTCGGGCTGTTGCTGTCGACGATCGAGGTCGCGCCGCTGCCGTTCGTCCAGCGACTCGGCGCGCCCGACGCGACGGCGCCGATCGTGGTCGCCGTGCTGTGCGGCGCGAGCATCGCGGGCAGTTCGCTGTACGCCTGGCGCGGGACGACCGGCGAACCGCGGCTGTTCCTGGGCGGGTTCGTCGCCGGCGGCGTCCTGGTGGCCGCGAACCTCGGCTGGGCGGGGCTGCTCGCCGGGGTGACGCTGGTCGGCGTCTGCACGGGACCGCTGGTCACCGTCGCGTCGGTGAACCTCCAGCGGCTGTTGCCGGAAAGGCGCAGGTCGGAAGGGTTCTCGCTGGCTTTCACCGTCCAGGCGACGGGGTTCGGGCTCGGCTCGCTCGGCGTCGGCGTGCTCCCGCTCTGGCTCGCGCCGTTGTTCGGTACCTTTTCCGCGGCGACCATCGTTGTCATGCTGGGTACCCGGGCCCGGCGAGCTATTGGCACTGCGTCAGTAACGTCGTAGCCTGGGCCTTACGTCGATACCACGGGAGTGACGCCGATGACCGCCGTGCAGCCCAAGCCGACCTCGGTCGGCGAAACCTTCGACTCGCTGAGTCCCGCGACCGACGAGGTGGTCGGGACTTACCCGGTCGACACCGCGGAAGAGGTGAAGGCCGCGGTCGAGCGCGGGCGGGCGGCCGCGGAATGGTGGGCGGGCCTCGGCTACGCGGGCCGCGGCGAACGGCTGCGCCGGTGGAAGGGCGTGCTGACGCGCCGACTGCCGCAGCTGTGCCAGGTCGTGCGCGACGAGACCGGCAAGCCCATCGCCGACGCGCAGCTGGAGAGCGTCCTCGCGATCGAGCACATCGCCTGGGTGAGCAAGCACGCGCGCAAGTACCTCGGCAAGCAGCGGCGTCCCGCCGGCTTGCTGATGGCGAACCAGGCGGCGACGGTCGAATACCAGCCGCTGGGCGTCGTCGGCGTGATCGGGCCGTGGAACTACCCGGTGTTCACGCCGCTCGGCTCCATCGCGTACGCGCTCGCGGCGGGGAACGCGGTCGTCTTCAAGCCGAGCGAGTACACCCCGGGCGTCGGGAAGTGGCTGGTGGACGCGTTCGCGGAGGTCGTCCCGGAGCACCCGGTGCTGCAGCTGATCACCGGCTTCGGTGAGACCGGCGCGGCACTGGTCGGCGCGGGAGTCGACAAGATCGCCTTCACCGGCTCGACCGCGACCGGCAAGAAGATCATGGCCGCGGCCGCCCAGACGCTGACCCCGGTGGTCATCGAGGCGGGCGGCAAGGACCCCGTGCTGGTGGACGCCGACGCCGATCTCGACGCCGCCGCGGACGCGACGGTGTGGGGCGCCTTCTCGAACTCCGGCCAGACCTGCATCGGTGTCGAGCGGGTCTACGTCCACGAGCGGGTGCACGACGAGTTCGTGCGCAAGGTCGTCGAGAAGTCGAAGGACGTGCGGGCGGGCTCGGACGAGGCCGCGCAGTACGGCCCGGTCACCATGCCCTCGCAGCTCGGGGTGATCCGCAAGCACATCGCGGACGCGCTGGCGCGTGGCGGAAAGGCCGTGCTCGGCGGGGTCGATGCCGTCGGCGACCGGTATGTCCAGCCGACCGTGCTCGTCGACGTCCCCGAGGATTCCGAAGCGGTGCGTGAGGAAACCTTCGGCCCGACCGTCACCATCGCGAAGGTGCGCGACATGGACGAGGCGGTCCAGAAAGCCAACGACACCAAGTACGGCCTCGGCTCGACGGTGTTCTCGAAGTCGCGTGGCCTCGAACTGGCCCAGCGGCTGCGTACCGGTATGACCGCGATCAACGCGCCGCTCTCGTTCGCGGGTGTCGCGTCGCTGCCGTTCGGCGGCGTGGGTGACTCTGGGTTCGGGCGGATCCACGGGCCGGAGGGCCTGCGGGAGTTCGCGCGGTCCAAGGCCATCGCGCGGCAGCGCTTCGCGCCGCCGATGATGCTGACTTCCTTCAGCCGCAAGCCTTCCACGGACGCGCTGGTGGCGAAGCTGATCACCGTGCTGCACGGAAAACGCTGATTCGTTTCGGTTGGTCCGTGGGGGCCTCCCTGAGGGACTCTGGATCCCTCGGGGAGGCCCCCACGTCGTTCTCCTGCGTCCTTTGTGGACTCCGCAAAGGGGGCTGGGGCGCGGTTGCGACAAGGGCGTCCCTGGGTGCGTTGGCTGCGCCGGGGGCGTCCCTCGGTGCGTCAGATGCGTCCAGGGCGTCCCTCGGCTCAGCGCTTTGGGCCCGCCTCCGGGACCTCTGGAGCGTGTCGGGGCGGGATGGCTCGGCTCAGGTGTCGGGGGGGGGGCGGGGGGGGGGGGGGGGGGCCCCCCCGCGGGGCGGGGCCGGCGGCGGAGCGCGTCGGGGAGTTGGTCTAGGGATAAAGCACCACCCCCAACCACACGG
>NZ_JBHYIQ010000006.1:179658-187796 GCF_042739895.1 Amycolatopsis sp. NPDC059021 | reverse complement strand
CGCGAATGGGGCATTGACGGCGTTCAACGTCCCCAATGCGCCATTCGCGACACCACCCCGGCACACCCCTTGGGGTGCTCGACCGCGGCGATCCGGACCCCGGGCCGAAAAGGCCGTGGGGGCCTCCTTGAGGGAGTCTGAGTCCCTCGGGGAGGCCCCCACGGATCATCGGGGGATGGGTTTTACTTCCAGTCGACCTGCGGGGAGCGGTAGAAGTCGATGCCCTGCGCGGTCCACCGCGGGCCCTGCTTGGCCAGCCGCGCCCGGTAGGCGTCCCAGTTGTGCGTCGACTTCGGCGACCACCCGATCTCGGCGTGCCCGGCGAGCCGCGGGAAGGCCATGTACTCGATGTGGTCGTTGTTCAGCAGCGTTTCCGACCACAGCGGGGCCTCGACGCCGGCGACCTGGCTTTCCGACACGCCCTGCAGGTACGTGGCCGGATCCCAGTCGTAGGCGTCCTTGACCTCGACGTACCCGGCCCAGTGCAGGCCGAGCGGGCTGTCCTTGTTGTACTGCATGTCGAGGTAGGCCTTGTTCGCCGGCGAGAACAGGATCTTGTTGCCCCGCGCGGCGGCCGCGGCGACGTCCGCGTTGGTGCCGACGGTGTCCCAGAACTGCGGGATCGCCGAGGTCGGCGGCTGCGATTTGGCGATGTCGTGCCAGCCGGTGATCAGCTTGCCGTACTTGGCCACGATCGGCTGGACCTTGCGCTCGAAGGTCAGGTAGTCCTCCGGCTTGGTCGCGTGGGCCTCGTCGCCGCCGATGTTGACGTACTTGCCCGGCGTCAGCGCCGAAATCTCGCGGATCACGTCGTCGAGGAACTTGTACGTGATGTCCTTGTTGATGCACAGCGAGCTGTAGCCGACCTCGATGTCGGTCCGCAGCGGCGGCGCGACGCCGTCGCAGTTCAGCTCGGCGTAGGAGGCCTGCGCCGCGTTGGTGTGGCCGGGCATGTCGATCTCCGGCACGACGGTGATGTGCCGCGAGGCCGCGTAGGCCACCAGGTCCTTGTACTGCTCCTGCGTGTAGTAGCCGCCCTTGCCGCCGCCGACCTGGGTCTGGCCGCCGTAGGTCGCCAGCCGCGGCCAGCTCTTGATCTCGATGCGCCAGCCCTGGTCGTCGGCCAGGTGCAGGTGCAGCGTGTTGATCTTGTACTGGGCGATCTGGTCGATGTAGGTCTTGACCTGGTCCGGGTTGAAGAAGTGCCGGGCGACGTCGAGCATCGCGCCGCGGTAGCCGAAGCGCGGGTAGTCGAGGATCGAGCCGCCCGAGACGGTCCAGCGGCGGTGCTGCACGGACTTCGCGTCGATCGCCGACGGCAGCAGCTGACGCAGCGTCTGCACGCCGGTGAACAGGCCGTCGGCGGTGTTGGCCTTGAGCGTCACGCCGTGGCGGGACACGTCGAGCTGGTAGCCCTCGGTGCCGACGCGCTTGTCGGCGTGGCCCAGCTCCAGCGAGATCGCCGGAGCACCCCAGTTCTTGGACACGACCGGCAGCCGGTAACCGGTGGCCGGGCGGAGAAGGTCGCGGAGGTAGTCCGCGACCTGGTTCGCGCCCTTGTCGGCGCGGATGACGGTGTACGGCGAGAGCTGGAAGCTCGCCTTGGCGTCGGCCTTCGCCTCGACGGGCGCGGGGACGACGTCGGTCACGCTGCGTTCGGTGTTTCCCTGGTGACGATCGGCTTCGGCGGCCGTCGCCGAGCCTGCCAGCGCGGGCAGGCCGAGAGTCGCGAGACTCACGACGGCCGCGCCCAGCACGGCTCTGGACAAGCGCTTCCTCACGGAGCACCTCCGGTCGGGGATCAGGAGAGTCGTTAAAGAGGTATAGACCAATGTGGTGTGGAGCACAACACTCCTTCGTCGTACTGGTCCAGACCGGTGATCGGCTCAGCGTGACGGCCGCATGAACGAGCGGCGCGCGTCCGGGCGCCGGCGGCGGCGTTTTCCGTGAAGTCTTGCCGGAGTGCTGCGCAGGGTGACGTGTCCACAGTGGATGAACCGGCAGGTGGTCGGCGCGGGGTGCCGCGAAACTAGCCACCGCTCCCTGGCGATAACTTTCCGTAATCGACTGGTGGCTCGCCGGGCCTCGGCTTCGTCGGTCGGGGAATCACCGACATCGGGTGAAGGGCCCGCTCCACGCGGGGCGGCTCAGGCACTCGACGTCGTGATTGCGGTATTCAGGTGAACCTGGACGCCGGAGCCGGGCGCTATCAGCGGAGTCACAGGACCACTACGGAGGATGGGCTGTGCCACATACCCGGCAACCTCGCGGGAACGGTGAGCGTCCTAAGCTGGACCACGGGGGAACAAGCTCGTGGCGTCACGGAGACGTCACGGGACAACACAGACGGTGAGGGGAGCCAGGCGGTGGGCGGACTCGCGAGCGCACTGCTCTCGCTCGCGCATTCCCTGTTCGGGCCGGGAATCTGGCCCGGTGACTGGGTCTGGGCGACGAGTACCGCCGGCGCGCTCGTCGCACTGGTGCCCGCGATCGGCGCACTCGCCGTCGCGATCGTCCGCAAGGGGACCGGCAACCGCTACGACGCGGTGACGCTGTCGGTGTTCGGCGGGATCGGCGTGGTCAGCACGCTGGTACTGCCGTGGCTGCTGTCCGTCGGCATCTCCGAGGTCTACCGCGCGGTGAACGCCGGGGAGAAGAGCGGCCTGTCGAAGGCCGAGCTGGCGACGATGGACAAGTCCTACGCGGACTTCATCGGCCCGCAGAAGACCTATCTCGGCGGCGGCCAGAACATCTACGAGACGTTGTTCTACCCGCACGGCCTGCAGATCTCCTACGTCTACTACCTGGTCGCGCTCATCGCGCTGCCCGCCGCGTCGCTGCTGTTCGTCATGCTCCAGGCGCGGACGGCGTTCCGGCGCGGCCCGAAGTGGCCGTCCCGGTTCTTCTGGATCCCGTTCGTGGTCATGGTGCTGGTCAGCGTGTCGATGGAGGCCAACACCGCGGTCCACTTCTGGCTCGGCTTCCTCCCGTTCAGCGTGCTGGGGCTGATCCCGGTCGCGCTGGTCGGGCCGCCGCCGTGGTCGGTCATCCACCGGTCGGTGCAGGAGAAGCGCGACCCGGAACCGCAGCGCCCGCCCCAGCAGCCGCCCTCGCAGGCCGCGCCCGTTCCGCCGCCACCGCGGCAGTACCCGGCGACGGCGCTCGCGCAGGCTCCCGAACCTCCGGCACTCGCTGCCATACCGGGCCCGGTCCCGCCGCCGCCCGGCTCACGCAACGCGGGCGGCAGCCGCTACCGGCGTGTCCGGCAGCTCGGTGCCGGGGGGTTCGGCACCGTGTGGCAGGCCGTCGACACCCAGCTCAACCGCACCGTCGCGCTGAAGATCGCGCACGCCCCGGACCGCGACACCGAGGAGCGGATGCAGCGCGAGGCTCGCGCCCTCGCCGTCGTGAACCACCCGAACTGCGTCAAGGTCTACGACCTGGTCGAGGAACCCGACGGACTCGCGCTGGTGATGGAGTACCTGGAGGGCCGCGCGCTCGCCGACATCGTCGATGCCCACGGCCCGCTCGACGACATCGCCGCCGGACGGCTGTGGTCGACGATGGCCGGGGCGCTGGCCGCCGCACACGACAAGGGCGTGCTGCACCGCGACCTCAAGCCGTCGAACATCATCATCGACCCCGGTGGGCTGGCCCATCTGATCGACTTCGGGATCGCGCGCAGCCAGGGCGATTCGAAGCTGACCGCGACCGGGATGATGATCGGCACGCCCGACTTCGTCGCCCCGGAGACCGCCATGGGCGCCCCCGCGAGCCCCGCGTCCGACGCGTGGCAGCTCGCCGCGACCGTGAGCTACGCGCTGTCCGGACAGCCGCCGCGCGGCACCCGTGAGACGCCGATGGCCGCGCTGATGGCCGCCGCGCGTGCCGAACCGGTGTCCCGCCTGCCCCAGCGCAGCGCGCACACCCGGATCCTGAGCGCCTCGCTCGACCAGGAACCCCGGCGCCGCCCGACGCTGAACGCGGTGCGCCGCGAGGTCGAAGGCTGGCTCGCCCGCGCGGGCAAGTCGCCGGACGGCCCGGTCACCCAGCTCGTTCCCCGGCAACCGCAGCGCACGAGGCAGGTGCAGCCGCCGCCGCGTCGCTGACGTCAGGCCGCGGGCTTGACCGCGGAGAACTCGACGTACTCCTTGGGCACGTGGCGCACCTGTTCCTCGGCGAACCCGGCCCGCCGCAGCCGCTCCGGCAGGGCATCGGCGTCGACGACGTTCATCGTGTCGCCGATGTGCAGCAGCCGGAACGCGAGGCTGGACTGGCTGTCGGTACCGCGGAACAGCCCGCCCGGCCGCAGCACCCGCGCCGCCTCGGCGAAGATCGCGTCCTGCAGTGCGGCCGTCGGCACGTGGTGCAGCATCGTGAAGCACACGACCGCGGAGAACCGCCCGTCCTCGAACGGCATTTCGGCGCCGCTGCCGTGCACGACCTCGGCACGGTCCCCGTACTTGTCCCGGAGCAGGCGGCTCGACGCGTCGTCGACCTCGATCACGGTCAACGACGAGGTCCGCCGCAGCAGGACGTTCGTGGTGGCGCCGAAACCGGGGCCGATCTCGAGGACGTCGTCGCCGAGGTCGAAGCCGTCCAGGAACTCCGGCAGGACGTCGTCGATCTTCTTGGCCCAGAATTCCGAGCTGCAGAGCTTGCGGTGCAGGAAGTTCATCGGCATGCATCCGACGGTAGGCAGGCGCGATCGTGGCCGGAAGGCGATAGCCTGACAAGTGATGTCGCCAAACGGTCAATTTCACGGGCAGTCCGGTGCGATGCTGCTCGGCGCGTTCGACTTCCCGGCCGGAACGTGGACGCCGTGGCATGAGCACGAGAGCCATCACCAGCTCGTCTGGGCGGCGCGCGGCGTGCTCGCGGTGAACGTCGGCGAGGCGCATTGGGTCCTGCCCCCGACCCGCGCGCTGTGGCTGCCCGCCGGCGTCCGGCATCGCAGCGGTTCGATCGGCCACGCGGTGATGCTCGGGATCTACGCCGATCCGCCACGGTGCCCGGTGAGCTGGCCGGAACCCCGCATGGTCGCGGTCCGGCCGTTGCTGCGCGAACTGCTGGATCACCTCACCGATCCGGACCTGCCCGAACAGCCGCGGCGCCGCGCCGAGGCAGTGGCGTTCGACCTGCTGGAACCCCTCGACGTCGTCCCGATCGCGGTACCCGCGCCGTCGGACCCGCGGGCCGTCGACGTCCAAACCGCGGTCACCGCCGACCCCGCCGACCCGCGCGGGCTCGCCGAGTTCGGCCGCGCGGTGGGGGCGAGCGAACGAACCTTGGCACGGATCTTCGTCCGCGAATGCCACATGACGTTCGGGACCTGGCGGACGCAAGTACGCCTGCGCGCGTCGCTACCGCTGCTGGCCGCCGGACTGCCGCTCGCCACCGTGGCCGAACGGGTCGGCTACGCGTCGGCGAGCGCGTTCGTCGCGGCTTTCCGGCGCGCTGTCGGCGTCACGCCCGGCGCCTACTTCGCCGGGTGAGTGGGGGCTAACGCCAGGAGGGCAGCCACATTTCGGCCTGCCAGTGCGCGTTGGTGATCGGGACGCCGTTCAGGATCGGCCACAGCCAGGCGAAGTTCGCCACCACCAGCCCGACGTAGAGCGCGACGACGAGCAGACCGGTGCCCCGGCGTTCGAACCCGCGTTTGGCGCCGCCGAGGATCTGCCCGAGCGCCAGCGTCAGCCCGAGCACCAGGAACGGGGCCATCGGCGTGGCGTAGAAGAAGTACATCTGCCGGTCGATGTTGGTGAACCACGGCAGCAGGCCGGCGAAGTAGCCGACGAGCACCGCGGCGTACCGCCAGTCCGCGCGGAAGAACCAGCGCCAGAGGCCCCAGCCGAGCATCGGCAGCGCCAGCCACCACATCGCCGGGGTGCCGATGAGCATCGTGATCGAGGTGCAGCGCGATTCACCGCAGCCGGTCAGGTTGCCGTTGGTGTAGTAGAGCATCGGCCGCAGGCCCATCGGCCAGGTCCACGGCTTGGACTCCCACGGATGCGGGTTGGTCTTCGGCGTCAGCAGCGTCTCGTGGAAGTGCAGGACGTTCATCGCGTAGTCGCCGAGCGAGCGCAGCGCCGGCGGCACCCAGCCCCAGAACCCGGGGGCGATGTCCTTGATCTCGGTGTAGTGCCGGTCGGTGCCGGTCTCGCTGGCGAACCACGCCCAGAACGCCGCCAGGTACATCAGGAACGGGATGATCAGGATCGCCCACAGCGCGGGCAGCACGTCCCGGCGGAGCGTGCCGAGCCACGGCCGTTCGACGCCCGCCGCGCGCCGCGCCGCGACGTCGAAGGCGACACACAGCAGCCCGAACGCGGCGATGTAGTACAGCGCCGACCACTTCACGCCGAAGGTCAGGCCGATCATCAGGCCGGTCGCGAACCGCCACCAGCGGAACCCGAGCTTCGGGCCCCACGGGGATTCGCCGATCCAGCCCTCACGGACCGCGACCGCGAGCCGCTCCCTGACCTGGTCGCGGTCGCACAGCAGACAGGAGAACGCGGCCAGCACGAACACCGCGATGAAGATGTCGAGCATGCCCATCCGCGACTGCAGGTGCAGTACGCCGTCGCAGATCACCAGCACCCCGGCGATCCCGCCGAGCAGCGTCGAGCGGGTGAGCCGCCGCGCGATGCGGATGGTGAGCAGCACGATCAGCGTCCCGGCCAGCGCGGGCATGATCCGCCAGCCCCAGCCGTTGTAGCCGAACAGCCATTCGCCGATCGCGATGAGCTGCTTGGCCAGCGGCGGGTGGACGACCAGCTCGTACCCGGCGTTGTCCTCGTAGCCGCCGTTGCGCAGCATCTGCCACGCCTGCGGGACGTAGTGCTTCTCGTCGAAGACCGGGGTGCCGACGTCGGTGGCGCCGGCGAGATCCTGGATCCGGACGATGGCGCCGATGACGGTGAGCACGAGCGTGACGATCCAGCCGCGCAGGCGGTCGGTCGGCATCCCGCGGCCGAGCAGCGTGGCCTCCCGGTCGGATGGGGGCGCTTCGGCCGGGCCCGGCCGCACGCCCTCGTCGTCGGGACGGGTCAGCAGTGCGGTCACGGGGCCTGATACTACGGCCGGGCCTGTTCGCTCGTCGTGCGGATCGGTGACATTCGCCGGGGTTGTCACGGGCCTTATAGGGTGCGGCCATGAGTTCCTCCCCGACGGCAGGTCGTCTGGTGCTGGCGGCCACCCCGCTCGGGGACGTGCGCGACGCGTCGCCCCGGCTGGCCGAGGCGCTGACCGACGCCGACGTCATCGCCGCCGAAGACACCCGCCGCCTGCGTGCGCTGGCCGCCGCTCTCGGCGTCACGCCGCGCGGGCGTGTCGTGAGCTTCTATGAGGACGTCGAGACGTCACGGTTGCCGAAGCTCGTCGAGTCCCTGCGGTCGGGCGAGACTGTCGTGTTGGTGACCGACGCCGGGATGCCGAGCGTGTCCGACCCGGGCTTCCGGCTCGTGGCCGCGTGTGTCTCGGAGGATCTGCCGGTGACGTGCCTGCCGGGGCCGTCGGCGGTGACGACCGCGCTCGCTTTGTCCGGTTTGCCGTGTGACCGGTTCTGTTTCGAGGGTTTCGCGCCGCGTAAGCCGGGGGAGCGCGCGAAGTGGCTGTCGGCGTTGGTTGCCGAGCAGCGGACTGTGGTGTTCTTCGAGTCGCCGCATCGGCTGGCGAGCACTCTGGCCGATGCTGTTTCGGTGTTGGGCGCCGATCGTCAGGCCGCGGTGTGCCGCGAGCTGACCAAGACGTATGAGGAGATCAAGCGCGGGTCTCTTTCGTCGTTGGCCTCGTGGGCTGCCGATGGGGTACGTGGCGAGATCACCGTGGTGCTGGCCGGGGCGGAGCCGCGGTCGGTGTCGGTGGCGGATCTCGTGGGGGAGGTCAGTGCTCGGGTCGCGGGTGGGGAGCGGCTGAAGGCCGTGGCCGCTGAGGTGGCGGAGGCTGCTGGAGTGTCCAAAAAGGAGCTTTACGACGCGGTGCTCGCGGCTCGGAAGTGACGGGTCGGACGTCCCCAGGCGTCGCCCGATGTCGCGAACGCTCCGTTTGAGACGAAGGTGCTCGACAAACTGGCAGTGGCAGAACCACACAGAACAGCGCCGAAACACCAACCCCCCCAACGATACCCAGAGCACACC
>NZ_JBHYIQ010000006.1:172786-179648 GCF_042739895.1 Amycolatopsis sp. NPDC059021 | reverse complement strand
GGGGGGAGGGTGCGTGTGCGGGCGCCCCCCCCGCGGGCGCGCGCGCCCGCGCCCCGCCCACGCCGCGGGCCGCCGGCGCCCGCCCCCGCGCCCCCCCCCCCCACAGCCAGAGCCGCGGCGCGAAACCACAGCCGCCACGACGATCCCGCGAGCACCACCTACCTCACCGAGCACACGTCCCTGGGCTCGCCGAATGCCGTGAAGGGGGCCTTCACAGCACCAACGGGCGCATGGCCGCCGCACGATCCGAACGCGGCATCGTGGCTGCGAAGACCGGAACAAAGTGAAGCGAAATGGACGACCTGGGTGTAGAACCGCGGGTGAAGAAGTGTGCTCTCCGCCTGCGAGGCTGACCCCACCCCCTGAGGCACTACTTCGCGTCGATCCTCGTGCTCCCCGCGCCTGCGGGGCTGGCCCCCTGCGCCAGGCGCCTTTCCCGCTAGCGGGCGTGACCCGATCGCGGAGTTCCGCGCTGCTCGGTATCTCCCCGGCTCGCGGGGATGTTCCGGAAGCCGACGCCGCCGACGTGGTCATCGACCTCTGTTCCCCGCCTTTGCGGGGATGATCCGCCGTCGTACCCGCCGCCGACCCCTTGTTCCGGCCCTCCCCGCACCTGCGGGGCCGAACAGGCTTAGCCCAGTAAAGCCATGGCGGCTGCGCGGGCCTTTTCGGCGTCAGGTGTTCCGCCGGTGATGATGTCGGTGTAGATGAAGGACTCGCCGATGCGCACCAGCAGATACGCCAGGTCCGGCACCGGCAGCGGCGGGTCGAGGCGGTCGGCCGCGATCTCCGCTTCCAGTAGTGCGGACACCTTCACGATGGTCCGGCTCTGCACCAGACTGGCCTTCGTCGTGAGTATCCGCAGTGCCCGCTCGGGTTCGCGGCGGAGGAAGTCGCGGAAGGGGGCCGATTCGTTCACCGTGCGGGCGAAGGCGCCGACGACGTCGGCGATGCCCGCGGCGCCGCGGCCGTGTGCGTGGCGGGAGCGGGCGTCGAGGACGGCTTCGGTGAGTGACCAGAGGATCTCGCCGAGGAGCTGATCGCGGCTGCCGACCCAGCGATGCAGAGTGGCGCGGCTGATGTCCAGCTCGCCGGCCAGATCACGCATGTCGATGCGGCGGCCGTGCAGGAACCATTCACGCGCGACGGTGAAGGCGCGGACGGCATCGGGCCGCCGTGGACGGGAGACAGCTGCGGTTTCGATGTGGCCAACTTATCACGTACCGTCACGGCGTGAGACATATGGCAGAATGTCTCATCTCGACCGCGAGACGGGCGGACAAGCGCGATGGTTATCCCTCGGCCGAGACCACGCTGGGTCGTTCCCCGGTCGCGAGGAATTCGTGGAGGCCTCGCCGGACCAGGTCGATCGGGACCTCGACCTCGGCAGGGACCTGGGTGTGGCTCCCCATGTAAACGTAATCAACCACGAGATCCGGGGTGGCGTCTCCGCGGGTTTGGCCGCCTTCGGTCCTGCCGATGTACTTGATGAAGCCCTTGTCCTTGCCGAGTCCGACCTCCATGCCCTGGCGTTTTGTCCCCGACACGGCTACCTGGATCATGGGCGGGGCGGCATTGTCGGCGGTCTCGTGGATGATCCGATCGATCAGCTCGTCCAGCTGGCCGGCAGTGCTTACGTGGATTACGACATCTCCCTGATCGTTCTTCGGGGTCCGGTCGTACCAGATGTCAAGCTCTACCACTGCTCGCCTCCCGCGAACGTCTGCTGGTAACCGTCAGGACCGTACACGGTGACCGAGAAACCTTCCGGGAGGAGGACGGGAAGCATCGAGTCACATCCGTAAATACCGACGCAGGGCGGGTTGTTGACAACGATCTCGGAATGACGCTGACCGGTTTGGATCATCTCGGTCGCCACCTTCACTTCGACGTGGGAGGTGATCGCGAGCTTCATCGGCACACCGGCCTGCCGGAACAATTTCGCGGCTTCGTCCGCTTTCTGGTCCTCGCCGCTCACCGACTCCCGGATGTTGCCCTCCGAGTCGACCCAGCGGCCGTGGGTCTTGCGGTTCTCCGGGTTCGGCTTCGGCACGGGCGGGGGAAGCTCCGCTCGGATTTTCTTCACCTGCTCGGGCGACAGAAAAGGGCTGGGTTTCGGCGGCGACGGTTGTGCGGGTCTGGAGGGCGTCCGCGGCTTGGTTGCGCCGATCCTCGCTAGGTAGGTCCCTACCTTCTCCGTAGCGTCAGCGAGGTTCTTCTGGATTCTCGTGAGGTCCTGGAGTGCGGTTTCGAGACCTTCGAGTGCCTGGCATGCCTTCTGGTTGGTGGCGCCCGCGAGTGCGGCGGCCAGGACGTCCCGGGCTTGGGTCAGGTCGCGCTCGGCGTGGGCCAGCTCGCCGGTGGGCAGCTTCTCCAGTGCTACACCCACGCTGTTCGCCAGCTCGTCGATCGACATGTCGGCCAGCGTCGCATGAGCCTGATCGTGGGCAGGACTCTCGATGAGACATATGGCAGAATGTCTCATCTCGACCGCGAGGAGGACGCAGATGCGCGCAGTGCAGGTCACCGAGTTCGGCGGGCCCGAGGTGCTCACCCCCGCCGACCTGCCGGACCCGGAACCCGGCCCTGGCCAGACCCTGATCGAGGTCGACCGCATCGGCGTCAATTTCGCCGATACGCATCAGGCCGAGAACAGCTACCTCGCGCCGACCAAGCTGCCGTTCGTGCCTGGCGGCGAAGTCGTCGGCCGCACGTCCGACGGCAAGCGGGTCGTGGCGTTGCTCAACGGCGGGGGCGGGTACGCCGAGCGTGCGGTCGCCGACGACGCGATGTCGTTTCCGGTGCCGGACGGCGTCGACGATCTGACCGCGCTGTCCATGTTGGTCCAGGGCGCGACCGCCTGGGTGTTGCTGCGCAAGAACGCGCACCTCGAGCCCGGCGAGTCCGTCGTGGTGCACGCGGCGGCGGGCGGGGTCGGGTCGGTCGCGGTCCAGCTCGCCAAGGCGTGGGGCGCCGGCCGGGTCATCGCCACCGCGAGCAGCGACGAGAAACGCGCGCTGGCGCTGGAACTCGGTGCCGACGTCGCCGTCGACTCCCGGGCCGCGGACATGACCGAGGTGCTGCTCGACGCGAACGGCCGCCGGGTCGACATCGTGCTCGACATGGTCGGCGGCGCCACCACCGATCAGAGTATCGCCGCGCTCGCGCCGTTCGGGCGCCTCGCGTTCTACGGGATGGCCGGGCGCGAGCAGCCGAAGCCGGTCGGGCTGCCCAACCTGCTCGGCCACAGCACGACGATCGCCGGGATGTGGCTGCCACACGTGTTCCGCTTGCCGGGCAACGTCTTCGGCACCGCGCTGGCCGAGCTGTTCGACCTCGTGCTGGCCGGGAAGATCCGCGCGGTGCCGGGTGGGGAGTACGCGCTTTCGGACGCTCGCAAGGCGCACGAGGCGCTCAGGTCGCGGGGCACGGTCGGCAAGCTGCTGCTCGACCCGGCGAAGTAGCTCAGCGCGGCGGGGTCGCCAGCAATCTCGTGAGCGGGGCCGATTTGTGCAGGCATTCCTGCCATTCGGCCTCGGCGTCGGAGTCGGCGGTGATCCCGCCGCCGACCCCGAGCGCGATCGTGTCCCGGTGGATTTCGAACGTCCGGATCGCGACGTTCAGCTCCAGCCCGGCGATCGGCGACGCGCAGCCGATGGCGCCGGTGTAGGCGCCCCGGCCGCTCGCCTCGAGTTCGGCGATCAGGTCCAGGGAACGGATCTTCGGCGCGCCGGTCACCGAACCGGGCGGGAACGTCGCCGCCAGCAGGTCGGCATCGGATAGGCCGGGCGCCAGCTCACCCTCCACTGTGGACTCCAGATGCCAGACGCCGGGGGCGGGGCGGACGGCCAGCAGCTCCGGTACCGTCACGCTGCCGACCGTGCACACCCGGCCGAGATCGTTGCGGACCAGGTCGGTGATCATCACGTTCTCCGCGACGTCCTTTGTGGACTCACGGAGCCGCTGGGCGTTGCCGTCGTCGGCCGGGCCGCGGCGAGGTAGCGTGCCCTTGATCGGCGTGGAGCGCGCCGACCGGCCGTGCCGCGCGAGAAACAGTTCGGGGGAGAACGACACGATCGAACCCCATGAACCCGCGAGGTGGGCGGCGCGGCGCGGCGCCAGCCGCCGGACGCCCTCGGCGAACAAGGCCGGGGCGCTGCCGGTGAACTCGCCGGTGAACCGGCAGCAGATGTTGGCCTGGAACAGTTCCCCCGCCTCGATCGCGTGCACGCACGACTTGACGGCGTGGTGGTGGGCCGAGGCGAGCGGAAGGTTCATCGGACCCGCCGACCAGGTGGCCGCGGAGTCGTCCCAGGCCAGCGCGGATTCCACAGTGGACAGAAGATCGGCCGGGTCCGGTGCGTTATCGGGGACGAGCGCCTCGAACCAGCACTGTCCGTCGGTGTCCCAGCGCAGTATGTGATCGGCCCAGCCCCACGCGGCGGGCGGCAGCGCACCGGACCGTCCCGACGGATCGGTGAGGTCGTAGGAGAGATAGCCGAACCAGCCGCCGCCGACGGCACCCGGTGCGGCGTCACGGATCTCGGGCAGCCGGGCCGGGATCGCGAAGGCTTCCGCGGGATCCGAAACCGGCGTGAGGCTCAGGCTGGGTGCGATGACCGCGCGCGACCCGAACCACTCGCCGCACAACGCCGCCGGGGGCGCGACTCCGCGTGAAGCGGCGGACGCGGCCAGTCGCGGAAGGGCGTGTTCGGGCGCGACGTCCGTCCCGAGCACCCGTCGCACCAGCCGCATGGCGACATTGTCGCCGTAACATGCGCCAAAAGGACAGTGGGAGTGACGTCACTGACGATCCACAGAAACGGCCACTACCCTCGGCTGCCATGTCGACCGACGTAACCGACGAAGTAGCCGCCGGTGCGCGATCGACGTCGGGGGAACCGGAAGACCGCCGCGAGCGGCTCCGGCAGCGGTACGTGATCGTGCTGCTCTCGGCGGTGATCGGGCTGGCGATGGTGCTCCGGATCTCGTTGTTCCGGTACCAGACCACGGACTACCTCTACTACTACCGCCAGTGGTACGAGTTCGTCGTCGAGCACGGGCGGTTCGCGGCGCTGCGCTACGAGTTCTCGGACCAGAACGCGCCGTACCGCTACGTCATGGTGCTCGTGACACTGCTGCCGGGCTCGCCGCTCACCGGGATCAAGGCCGTTTCGGTCTGCTTCGAACTGCTCATCGCGTTCTTCGCCTACCGGATCACCGCGCTGAGGTTCGGCCTGCGCTCGTGGGTGTCCGGTGTCGCCGCGCTGATCGTCTTCCTGCTGCCGACCGTCGTGCTCAACGGCTCGATGTGGGCGCAGGGCGACGCGATCTACGCCTCGTTCGCGCTCGGCGGCGTCTACTTCCTGCTGCGCAGAATGCCTTACTGGGCTTGTGTCTTCTTCGGACTCGCGCTGGCGTTCAAGCTCCAGGCGATCTTCATCCTGCCGCTGCTGCTGATCATGGTGCTGCTCGGCCGCGTGCCGTGGCGGGCGGTCCTCGCGATCCCGGCGGTGTACCTGCTGCTCGACGTCCCGGCGCTGCTGCTCGGCGCCGATCCCGGCAAGCTGCTGACGATCTACGTCCGGCAGACCGACATCTGGCCGAAGCTGACCATGAACGCGCCGTCGATCTGGCAGTTCTTCCGCGGCAACGAGGGCATGGACAGTATGCGGGCGCCCGCCGTGCTGTTCGCCGGGCTGCTGGTGCTCGTGCTGTGCCTGCTCGTGCTGCTGAGCCGGGCGGAGCCGACCGACACCCGGATCCTGCTGCTCGGCACCGTGTCGGTGATGCTGGTGCCGTTCGTGCTGCCGTCGATGCACGAGCGGTACTTCTACCTCGCCGATCTGCTGACCGTGCTGCTCGCCTTCCACCTGCCGCGCAGGCTCTGGTTCGTGCCGGTCGTGGTCCAGTTCGTCTCGCTGCTCAGTTATCTCCCGTTCCTGTTCCGGGCGGGCGACGGCGGCGAGCCGGTGGACTTCCGGATCCTGGCGGCGCTGGAGCTGGCGATGCTGGTGGTCCTCGCGCGGGAAACGGTCCGGCAGCTGCGCCCCGGCTTCACAACAACAGATCTGTCAGGGTGAACGGATAGACGACGGCGTCCTGCGCGACCGGGCAGCCGATCCCGGGCACGTCGGCGCCGACGGCGTGTTCGTGCATGCCGAGCCTGCTGTGGAACCAGCCGGGGCGGCCGGGGATTCCGTTGTGCCGTACCAGCCACAGCACGACGTCGCTGTCGGCCCAGCGGTCGGGGTGCAGCTGGTGTGCCCAGTGGTCGTGGTCGGCGTACACCAGCACCCTGGTGATCTTCGCGGCGTGCCGGACGTGCTTGATCCACGTCTTGACGAACCGGTCGTCGACGCTCTCGGCGGCCACCTCGAGCGCCGGGGCGAGCGAGCCGGGCGCGAACGCGCCGAGCCTGCTCGCCGTCCGCACGAAGTGCTCGGCCTGGTCGTGCACCGCGCCCGGCCGGGCGTAGTGCCGTCCGCCGGTGTGCAGGCCGGCCCGCTGCGCGCCGGCCAGGTTGCGCTCGGCGACGGAGTTGCTCCAGTTGGTGTTCTCGCTGATCGTCACCGAGGCGAAGCGGACCCGCCCGCCGCGAACGGCGGTCCAGTCGGCCACCTGCTCGCGGTGGGAGAGAGTGATGCCCTGGTCGCTTTCCGGTTCCGTCACGCTCTGCCCCCGCAATCCCCGAGCTGGGTGATAGACCACTCTAAACCGCTGAACGGCCGAACGTGACACTTCGGCACATCGCGTGTCCGCGCAGTCTGGGGGGAGAGCTGCGTTTTTGGGGTGTATAAGGACCCCAACACGCGAAAACAACCACAACCACGCCGCGTGTGGGTGTATGATCACAACAAAG
>NZ_JBHYIQ010000006.1:165571-172776 GCF_042739895.1 Amycolatopsis sp. NPDC059021 | reverse complement strand
CACGGTCACTTTGCGCCACTGCGCGGGGCCGGGGTGGGGGGGGGGCGCGGGGTTCAGGGGGACTTTCCTCCCATCACATGCGACGAATGTCCCATTCAGCGCGTCTTGTGCGAGGAAAGTCCCCTTCAGCTCACCGGCCCGGGGATCAGGCGTTTTCGCGCTGGAAGGTGCGGGCGCCCCACCACACGGCGAGCACGGCCATCACCACCACGACGACGCTGCCGGTGAACAGCGCGTCCATCGTGAAGTCGCCCTTGAAGCTGTTCCGCTCGACGTCGACCACGTGCCGGAACGGGTTGATCTGCGAGATCGTGTACAGCCAGTCCGGTGCCTTGCCCGACACGATCGGCAGCAGGATCCCGGACAGCAGCAGCAACGGCATCAGCACGGCGTTGAGCAGCGCGGGGAAGGTCTCCTCGCTCTTGAGCGTCAACGCCAGCGCGTACGAGCACGACGCGAGCGTGATCGCCAGCAGGAACACGATCAGCAGGCTGAGCAGGACACCACCGAACGGCGCGTTCAGATCGAAGACCAGGTACGCGATGAGGATGATCAGCACGGCCTGGACCACCGCCTGCAACGCGTTCGCCAGAACCTTGCCCAGCAGCAGCGCCACCCGGCTGACCGGGGTGACCCGCAGCCGCTCGACCACGCCGGAGCGGAACTCGGCCAGCAGCGTGAAGCCGACGAACGAGCTGCCGAACAGCGCCAGCTGCGCGATCAGCGCCGGGGTCAGGATCATCCAGCCGTCGGTCTCGGTGATCCCCGGCCCCTTGATCGCGTCCACCATGAGCGGCCCGAACAGGAACAAATACAGCAGCGGCTGCATGATCCCGATCATCACCCAGGTCGGGTTCCGCAGTGCCGCGAGCATGTCGCGGCGGAAGATCAGCCAGGTGTCACGCAACATGGCTCGCCTCCTTGTCCGCCTCGGCGGGCTGGGTGCCCTCCTCGGCGTCACGCAGGCTGCGGCCGGTCAGCGTCAGGAAGACGTCGTCGAGCGTCGGCCGGTGTACCTGCATCGCGGCCATCGTGATGCCGCGGGAATCCAGTGCCCGCAACAGTTCCGGCATCGCGGTGTCCCCGCGCGGCACCCGGAAGCGGATCGTGCCGCCGGTGACGGCGAACTCGTGCGCCCCGGTGAGCTTCCCGGCGATCTCCGCGGCTTCGGCCGCCGACGCCGGGTCGACCTCGATCGTGACGCCGTCGCCGGACACCCTCGCCTTGAGCGAATCCGGCGTGCCCTCGGCGACGATCCGGCCGTCGTCGATCACGATCAGCCGGTCCGACAGGGCGTCCGCCTCGTCGAGGTAGTGCGTGGTGAGGAAGACGGTCACGCCGTGGTCGTCGCGAAGGCGCCGGATGTGCTCCCACAGGTTCGCCCTGCTCTGCGGGTCGAGCCCGGTCGACGGCTCGTCGAGGAAGACCAGCCCCGGTGAGTGGATGAGCCCGAGCGCGATGTCCAGCCTGCGGCGCTGACCGCCGGACAGTGTCTTGGTGAGCCGTTGTTCGAGCCCCGCGAGGTCGAGCTGCCCGGCCAGCGTGGCGCCGCGGCTGAGCGCGTCCGCCTTGCTCAGGCCGTACAGCCTGCCCTGCAGCTCGATCTCCTCGGCGACCTTCACCTCGGGCGCGGTCCCGCCGCCCTGTGCCACGTACCCGATCTTCCTGCGGACCCCCAGCGGATCGGTGAGCAGGTCGCAGCCGCCGACCGTCGCGGTGCCCGCGCTGGGCTTCAGCAGCGTGGTCAGCATGCGCAGTGTCGTGGTCTTCCCGGCCCCGTTCGGGCCGAGGAAGCCGACCAGCTCCCCGGCCTCGACATCGAGGTCGACCCCCTTGACGGCGTGCACTTCGCCGCCGTTGCGGCCCTTGCGGCGGAACCGCCGCTCGAGGCCGCGTGCCTTGATCATGAGAACCCCTTTCGCAACTAGTCAAATTTGACTACCCGAATGGCGCAGTCTGCCTCACGTATCGCGCACTGGTCAAACTTGATTACCGGGCGGGCTCGCCGAACGCCGGTTCGCCCTCGCCCGCCATGACGTATTCGCCGGCCTCCAAACGGGCGATCAGCCCGCGCATCCACGTCACGTTGGCTTCCGCGTGCGCGCTCCACAGCCGGTACAACTCGCCGACATGCGGCGGCTTGCCCAGCTCGACGGCGTGTTCGCGAGCGTAGTGCGTGGCGGTGAGGTGGGCTTCCATGTTCGCCAGCTGCTGACGCAGCAGGGCGAGCGCGCGGTCGCGGGGCAGAGTCGGCATGAGTGTCACAGCCGCGGACATGCTGTAGCCGGTCGCCTCGTCGCTGGCGAGCGCCTCGGTCAGCTGCACCATGAACTCGGTTTCGCCGTCCTCGGTCAGCCGGTAGGCGACGCGCTCGGGGCCGGAACCGCCCGCGTCCTCGGCGACCTGTTCGAGCAGTCCTTCGGCCGTCATCTTCTTGAGCGCGTGATAAATCGAGCCCGGCTGGACGTTGCCCCACTTGTCCGCCCGCCACGACAGCAGCTCGCGTCGCACCTGGTAGCCGTGTGCCTTGCCGTACATGCGCACGACCCCGAGCACCAGCAGTCGTGTCGCGGACACCCGGCCTCCTTCTCCTACGCCAGTAACCATGCCTCAGCGGGCATCCGTAGGCTAAACAGGTATGAGCACCCCTGTGTTGACCGCGGTGGCCTGGCCCTACGCCAACGGCCCCCGCCACATCGGCCACGTGTCCGGATTCGGCGTCCCGTCCGACGTCTTCTCCCGCTACCAGCGAATGGCCGGCAACCGGGTGCTCATGGTGTCCGGGACCGACGAACACGGCACGCCCATCACCGTCCAGGCCGACAAGGAGGGGCTCACCTCCCAGCAGACGGCCGACAAGTACACCCGCCAGATCGGCACCGACCTCCAGGGCCTCGGCCTCACCTACGACCTGTTCACCCGCACCACCACCGGCAACCACGCCGAGGTGACGCAGCAGATCTTCCTCGCGCTGCACCGCAACGGCTACGTCGTCCCGAAGACGACGCGCGGCGCGATCAGCCCGTCCACCGGCCGCACCCTGCCGGACCGCTACGTCGAGGGCACCTGCCCGATCTGCGGCTACGACGGCGCCCGCGGCGACCAGTGCGACAACTGCGGCAACCAGCTCGACGCCTCCGAACTGATCAACCCGAAGTCGCGGATCAACGGCGAGACGCCGAAGTTCGTCGAGACCGAGCACTACTTCCTCGATCTCCCCGCGTTCACCGAATCGCTCGGGAAATGGCTGTCCACCAAGACGGACTGGCGGCCCAACGTCCTCAACTTCACCAAGAACCTGATCGACGACATGCGCCCGCGGCCGATCACCCGCGACCTCGACTGGGGCGTGAAGATCCCCCTCGACGGCTGGCGCGACCAGCCGATGAAGCGGTTCTACGTCTGGTTCGACGCGGTGATCGGGTACTTCTCCGCCAGCGTCGAATGGGCGCGCCGGTCCGGGAACCCGGACGCGTGGCAGGAGTGGTGGAACAACCCGGACGCGCGGTCGTACTACTTCATGGGCAAGGACAACATCACCTTCCACGCCCAGATCTGGCCCGCGCTGCTGTTCGGGCACAACGGCGAGGGCGACCGCGGCGGCGAGCCCGGCCCGTACGGCAGGCTGCACCTGCCCGACGAGATCGTCTCGAGCGAGTTCCTCACCATGAGCGGCTCGAAGTTCTCGACCTCGCGGGGCACGGTCATCTACGTCAACGACTTCCTGCGCGAGTTCGGCCCGGACACGCTGCGGTACTTCATCGCGGTGGCGGGCCCGGAGACCCAGGACACCGACTTCACCTGGGACGAGTTCGTCCGGCGCACCAACTTCGAGCTGGCCAACGAGTGGGGCAACCTGGTCAACCGGTCCATCTCGATGGCACACAAGAACGTCGGCGCGATTCCCCGGCCGGAGGCCCCCGCGGCCGCCGACGAGGAGCTGAAGGCGTTGTCCCGCAAGGCTTTCGACGTCGCGGGCGGGCATCTGCAGCGGTCGCGGTTCAAGCAGGCGGCGAGCGAGGCCATGCGCGTGGTCACCGCCGCGAACCGGTACCTGTCCGATCAGGAGCCGTGGAAGCTCAAGGACGACCCGGCGCGGCGCGACACCGTGCTGCACACCGCGCTGCAGGTCGTCTCCGACGCCAACACGCTGCTGACGCCGTTCCTGCCGCACTCCGCGCAGAAGGTGCACGAGGCGCTCGGCGGCACCGGCGTCTGGGCCGCCCAGCCGGAGCTGAAGGAGGTCGAGGACCTCGACATCCCCGACCGGATCAACCCGATCCTCACCGGCGACTACGCGGCCGAGCAGGCGCGCTGGGAGTCCGTCCCGATCGAGGTCGGCAGGCCGCTGGCCAAGCCGACGCCGTTGTTCGCCAAGCTCGACCCGGAACTCGGCGAGACCGGGCCGGAATGGGCGCCGATCCAGAAGTAAGAGGTACGCATGGGTGACGACAAGCGCGAGCTGCCCCCGATCCCGGACCGGCTGCCCGTGTCGGTGGTCGACGCGCACACCCATCTCGACGCGTGCGGCGCGGTCACCGCGGCCGATGTCTCGGCCATGGTCGACCGCGCCGAGCGCGCCGGCGTGTCCAGGGTGGTCACCGTCGCGGACGACCTCGCGGCCGCGCGCTGGGCCGCCGAAGCGTCCACATGGGACAAACGGGTGTTCGCCGCGGTGGCGATCCATCCCACGCGCACCAAGGAGTTCGGCGAGGCCGAGAAGTCCGAAGTGGAGCGTCTGGCGCGGCAGGACCGCGTCGTCGCCGTCGGCGAGACCGGGCTGGACTACTACTGGGACTACTCCCCGCACGACGCGCAGCAGGACGCCTTCCGCTGGCACATCGACCTAGCCAAGCGGATCGGCAAACCGCTGATGATCCACGACCGCGACGCGCACGAGGACGTCCTGCGCATCCTGGACGAGGAGGGCGCGCCGGACGACGTCGTCTTCCACTGTTTTTCCGGCGACGAGCACATCGCGCGCCGGTGTGCCGACGCCGGATATGTGTTGTCGTTCGCGGGAACCGTGACCTTCCGGAACGCGCGCGGGCTGCACGAGGCGGCGCGGATCGTGCCGGCGGGGCAGTACCTCGCCGAGACGGACGCGCCGTTCCTGACCCCCCATCCGTTCCGTGGGCGGCCGAACGAGCCGTACTGCACCGCCTACACCGTGCGGCACCTCGCGGGGCTCCGTGGCGAGGCGGTGCACGAGGTCGCCGACGCGGTCCGGACCACCGCCGAACGAGTCTTCCGGCTCCCGAGTGTCACATCGGCTTGAACGGACTGCGACATTCGAGGTGTCACATTCGTCCACCTGATGAGTGACGCAAGTCACGACACTCCGGGGGGTGTTTGCGCAACCCGCCGACCTCCGTTACTGTCCCGTGATCGTGCCGGTCGGAACTGCGTAAGCAGTTGCCGACTGTTACGCCCACAGTCACGTCAGTGCACGTCGGGGAAGCGGAACCGGGGTTGGTACGACTCGGAACCGTGACGATGGCGCTGGCTGCGGGTGTCGGACTTCAGAGGTGCGCCGGTTCGGCGCGCCGAGGCGAAGGACGGCGTAGCAATACGACGTCTTGGGAAAGGGAACGACCCGGTGACTGGTAGCAAGACGGCCGTACTCGACCGTGAGCTGGAAGACACCGCCTACGGGCAGCTCGACTTCTCCGACGACCCGCGCATCACCCAGCAGGACATCCTCGCGGCGCTCGGCCCCGACGCCGACACGCTCATGTCCGAGATCGACGTGGACGTCGACGAGCTGATCGAGCTCATCAACGCCGAGACCACGATGCTCCCGCCCATCGTCCTGCCGGACGAGGTGGCCGAGGACCGGGTCGGCAAGGAAGCGGGCAAGGCCGCGGTCAAGACCGACGACGGTCTGCGCGAGGCCACCCGCACCTGGAAGAAGCGTTTCCTCAAGGGCGCCGTGCTCGGCGTCCTGCTCAGCGTCGCCGGTGGCGGCGCCGCCGCGCTCGCGGCGAACAAGAGCGTCACCGTCGACGTCGACGGCCAGCAGCGCACCGTGCACAGCTTCGGCGGCACCGTCGGCGAGGTGCTCGAGGACGCGGGCCTGTCGGTCGGCGCGCACGACGCGCTCTCGCCCTCCCCGCAGGCCGCGGTCGGCGACGGCGGCGTCATCAAGCTCGAGCGTGGCCGCCAGCTCAAGCTGGTCGTGGACGGCGCGGAGCGCTCCTCCTGGGTCCGCGCGACCACCCTCGGCGAGGCGCTCACCCAGCTCGGCATGACCGACGTCGTCAAGCCCGGCGCCTGGACGTCGATGCCGCAGAGCGGCGAGCTGCCTCTCGAAGGCGCCACCGTCCAGGTCAAGACCCTCAAGAACATCACGCTCTACGACGGCGCGAACGAGCCGAAGAAGCTCACCACGAACTCCGTCACCACCAAGGAACTCCTCGGCGAGCTGAAGATGCCGCTCGGCCCGGACGACGCGGTCGAGGGCGGCCTCGACGTCAAGCTGACCGACGGTGCCGAGGTCCACGTCAGCCGCACCGGCGTCACGATGGTCAACCAGAAGGAGACCATCGACCCGCCGGAGCAGAAGGTCGACGACCCGACGCTGGAGAAGGGCAAGACCCAGGTCGAGGACCCGGGCACCCCCGGCGAGAAGATGGTGACCTACAAGGTCACCAAGAAGAACGGCCAGGAAGTCTCCCGCGAGCAGGTCTCCGAGCAGGTCACCACTCAGGCCAAGCCGAAGATCACCCGCGTCGGCACCAAGAAGCCCGCGGCACCCGCCATCGGTGACACCTCCCGGTGGGACGCCATCGCCAAGTGCGAGGCGGGCGGCAACTGGGCCATCAACACCGGCAACGGCTACTACGGCGGCCTCCAGTTCGACAAGCAGACCTGGGACGCCTACGGCGGCAGCCAGTACGCGGCCTACCCGCACCAGGCGTCGCGCGAGCAGCAGATCGCGGTGGCCGAGAAGGTCCGCGACGCGCGCGGTGGCTACGGCGCCTGGCCGCAGTGCGGTTCCCGGGGCTGACCCCTTTCCTTCCGCGAGGCCCCCGGCGCGTTGCGCCGGGGGCCTTCGCTTTTTCCTTGCGCTGAACCCCTTCGTGGCGTTGCCCCCCCCGGGGGGGGGGGTGACGTGGGGCGTGGCCCCCGGGGGGAGCACAGACAGAGGCCGACGCGCGGCGCGGGCAACACAAAACACGAGCACGCGCAGGGGGGGGAGAAAG
>NZ_JBHYIQ010000006.1:135277-165561 GCF_042739895.1 Amycolatopsis sp. NPDC059021 | reverse complement strand
CTGTGGTGGGCGGCCCCCCCCGGGGGGGGGGGGGTCTGGCCGCCACGGCCCTTTTGGGCCCTTACACGGTGGCCCCCGTGGGTTCCGCGACAGCCAAAGCCGAGAGGAACGGGCTGGGTGACATGATGAAGGCGGCTGTCACGTTCGCTGTGACGAAGTGACGCTCGCCGCACCAATGGTCGTGAGTGGCCATCTGTGGGGGCGCCCGCAACCGAGGGACGCCCTTGGTGCGTTCACTGCACCGGGGGCGTCCCTCGGCGCGGCCAACGCACCGAAGGCGTCCCTCGGCACGCCCCCGCCCACCCACGCTGGGTACGATCTGCCGGTGGTGGAACTGCTTGGCCCTGCCGAGATCAGGGGGCTCGCGGCCGAGCTGGACGTCCGGCCGACGAAGAAGCTCGGCCAGAACTTCGTGCACGACCCGAACACCGTCCGGCGCATCGTCGAACTCGCCGGGGTCGGGGCGGGCGACGTCGTCCTCGAGGTCGGGCCGGGGCTCGGCTCGCTGACCCTCGGCCTGCTCGGCGCCGGCGCCGAGGTGATCGCCGTAGAGATCGACCCGGTGCTCGCCGGGCGCCTGCCCGCGACGGTCGCCGAGCGTGGCCCGGAGGCCGCCGGGCAGCTCACCGTCGTCGGCGCCGACGCGCTCCGCGTCAAGGCCGCGGACCTGCCCGCCGAGCCGGTCGCGCTCGTCGCGAACCTCCCCTACAACGTCGCGGTGCCCGTCGTGCTGCACCTGCTCGCCGAACTGCCGTCGCTGACGCGCGGGCTCGTCATGGTGCAGACCGAGGTCGCCGACCGGATGGCCGCGGGGCCCGGCAGCCGCATCTACGGCGTGCCCAGCGTCAAGCTCGCGTGGTACGGCCGCGCCCGCAAGGTGGCCGCCGTGCCGCGAGCCGTGTTCTGGCCGGTGCCGAACGTGGATTCCGCGCTGGTTTCCTTCGAACGTGCGCAATTCTCCTTCGAGAACAAGAAATCCGGCACCGAAGAGTCCATTGTGGACAAAGAAGCGCTGTTCGGTGTCGTGGACGCCGCGTTTGCACAGCGGCGGAAAACGCTGCGCGCGGCACTGGCGGGCTGGGCGGGCTCCGCGGACCGGGCGGGCGCCGTGCTCGCTGCCGCCGGGATCGATCCCCGGACCCGGGGTGAACAGCTTGACGTCGGGGACTTCGCGCGTATCGTCGCGGCAGCGGGGCGCGCGCCCCGGTCGTCCGGTGCGTGACGGCGTTATCGCAGCTTGCTGAAGTCCGGCCCCGATCCCGAGGTCTGGGCACGGCCAGTCGTGTGATCTGTGCCTATGGGCTTGCGTTCAATCCCTGGGATCGGTTTTACTCGAAGCGTCCATCCCGAGCGACTGAGAGACCTGGCTCGCCGAAGTCGCAGCAACCACCCTCCCCGGGGCAGGTGCTACCGCCAGGACCGATGGAGGCCACGTCCATGAAGAGGGTTGCCCGCCCGCTCCTGCTCACCAGGCGGCGCGTAGTCGATGAAGGTCGCCGCACGGTCTGTGCGTGTCGACGCTCCACCGTTCTCGCCTGAGTTCTGCCGCCTGAATTTCTTTTCGTGAGCACCGTCCATTTCGGACGGTCAACTGGTGAACGGTCGCGCGCGCCTGGGGGTGCTGCGCCCTGCTTCTGGAGCTTTCGTGATCACTGTCGAAAACCTGACCAAGTCCTTTCCCCACAACGGAAATCCGGTCGTCGCGCTACGGGACGTGAGCGTCGACGTGCAGGCCGGGTCCCTCTTCGGCGTCGTCGGCCCGGCCGGCTCGGGCAAGTCCACGCTCGCCCGCTGCATCGCGCTGCAGGAGCGTCCCGACCGGGGCGTGGTCCGGCTCGACGGCCTCAACACCGGCACGCTCGACGGCAGGCGGCTGCGGGAGATCCGGCGTCAGCTCGGCGTGGTCGGCACCAAGCCGGAGCTGATCGCCGAGCGGACCATCGCCGGCAACATCGCCACCCCGCTGGAACAGCTGGGCGTCGACGGCCCGCAGCGCCGCAGCCGCGTGGGCACCCTGCTCGACCTGGTCGGGCTCACCCCCCGCGCGGCCCAGCGCCCGGCCGAGCTGACCGAGGGCCAGCTGCGCCGCGTCGCCGTCGCGAAAGCGCTCGCGGCGAGCCCGTCCGTCCTGCTGGCCGACGACCCGACCGCGGGCGTCGACAGCGACGAGGCCGGGGCCGTGCTGACCGTCCTCGACCGCGCCAGGGCCGAGCTGGGCGTCACCATCGTGGTCACCACCCCGGACGCGACCGTGGTGCGGCGCGTGTGCGACGACGTCGCCGTGCTGGAGGACGGCGCCGTGATCGAACGCGGCACCGTGCTGGACCTGATCTCCGACCCGGCCAGCCGCACCGCGCAGACGCTGCTGCCCGCGATCGAGACCACCCGCACACAGGCCGCGCGCTACGACCGCTCGGTCGATGTCGTCCTGATCGGCTTCGCGTCGGTCGGCGCCCTGCTGCCCGAGGCGGCGAGCCGCTTCGACGTCGAACTCGCCACCATCGGCGGCGGGCTCACCCGCATCGGGGACACCCCGGTGGGCCGGTTCCGGCTCGGTGTCCGCGGTGAGCGGTCGGACGCGGCGCTGGCCTGGATCGCCGAGCGCGGCGGCCGGGTCACGCACACGACCCGGGGCCCGCAGGGCGTCGCCGCCTGATCACCTGCACCCGTATGGAGCGTGGGGCCACTGCGAGGGAGCTGGAGTCCCTCGAGGAGGCCCCCACGGACCTTTTCGTTACGGGGCCGCCGAGCGTGTCGTGCGTTCTCCTTCCGCGAGCGTTCCGGGCGAGGCCACGTAGGCTTGGCATGTGCTCGCCGTTGTACCGCCCCCAGTGACCGTTCGCGTTCCCGCCAAGGTCAATCTGCACCTTTCGGTGTCCGACCTGCGCGAGGACGGCTATCACGAGCTGGTCACCGTCTTCCAGGCGCTGTCGCTGACCGACGAGGTGACCGTCATGGCCACCGACGAGCCCGGGATCGAGGTCTACGGCGAGGGTGAGGGCTCGGTGCCCACCGGCGCCGCCAACCTCGCGTGGCGCGCGGCCCAGGCACTGGCCGCGTACGCCGGGAAGCCGGGGGCCGAGGCGAAGGTCCGCATCGTGCTCCGCAAGGGCATCCCGGTCGCGGGCGGGATGGCCGGGGGCAGCGCCGACGCGGCGGCCACCCTCGTCGGGCTGGCCTCGCTGTGGAAGCTGGACGTCACCCGCGACGAGCTGGCCGAGATCGCGGCCAAACTCGGCAGCGACGTCCCGTTCGCGCTCTACGGCGGCACCGCGCTGGGCACCGGCCGCGGCGAGCAGCTCGTGCCGGTGCTGGCGCGGCACACGTTCCACTGGGTGCTGGCCTTCGACCAGCGCGGCCTGTCGACGCCGCGGGTGTTCGGCGAGCTGGACCGGCTCCGGGCCGAGGGCAAGCCGCCGCGCATCGGCTCGCACACACCGGTGGTCGAGGCGCTGGCCTCGGGCGATCCGCGGCAGCTCGCCCTGCTGCTCGGCAACGACCTCCAGGCGGCCGCGGTGTCCCTGCGGCCGGGCCTGCGGCGGACGCTGCGGGCCGGGGTCAACGCCGGAGCGCTCGCGGGCACGGTGTCCGGTTCGGGGCCGACGTGCGCGTTCCTGTGCGCCGACGCGCAGTCCGCGGTCGAGGTCGCGGCCGAGCTGTCCGGTGCCGGGGTGTGCCGCACGGTGCGGGTCGCGCACGGCCCCGTCCCCGGCGCGCGACTGGTCGGCGGGGACGACGCCCCGCGGCCGGCGCCGCCGAGAGTGCACGCGTGAGACCTAGCGGGGTGTCCGGAGTGGACGTCCTTTGTGGATAGCGACGGCGCCTGCCGTCGGACGAGATTTTCGCGTAAGGGAAAGGATCGGCTGAGCGGATGGCCAACCTGGTCAACCTGGAGTCGGTGAGCAAGTCCTACGGGGTGCGCCCGCTGCTGGACGGGGTTTCCCTCGGTGTGGCCGAAGGGCAGCGCATCGGTGTCGTCGGCCTCAACGGGGGTGGCAAGACGACGCTGCTGGAGGTCCTCGCCGGGATCAGTGAGCCGGATTCCGGGCGGGTGAGCCAGGTCCGGGGCCTGCGGATGGCCGTGGTGACCCAGCGGACCGAACTCCCCGAGGGCAGCAGTGTCGGCGACGTCGTGCTCGCCCGCTACGGCGCCGAGCACGAATGGGCCGCCGACGCCCGCGTCCGCTCCATTGTGGACGGTCTGGGGATCACCGCGATCGGGCTGGACACCCCGACCGCGAACCTCTCCGGTGGCGAACGCCGCCGGGTGTCTCTCGCGGCCGCGCTGACCGGCGAGCTCGACCTCGTCGTGCTCGACGAGCCGACCAACCATCTCGACGTCGAAGGCGTGCGCTGGCTCGCCGATCACCTGCTGGCCCGCCGGATCGCGGTGGTCGTCGTGACCCACGACCGGTGGTTCCTGGACACTGTCGCCACGCTCACCTGGGAGGTCGCGGGCGGCCGCGTCGAGCAGTACGAAGGCGGTTACGCGGACTGGGTGTTCGCCCGTGCCGAGCGCGCGCGGCTGGCCGCGACGGCCGAGGAGAAGCGGAAGAACCTGGCACGCAAGGAACTCGCGTGGCTCCAGCGCGGTGCGAAGGCGCGGACGTCGAAGCCGCGGTACCGCATCGAAGCGGCCGAGGCGCTGATCTCCGATGTCCCGGAGCCGCGGGATTCGGTGGAACTGCTGGCCTTCGCCAAGCGCAGGCTCGGGAAAACCGTGCTGGAACTGGAAGACGTCACGCTCGGTGTCGGCGATCGGACGCTGCTGGACCACGTCACCTGGCGCGTCGGCCCCGGCGACCGCATCGGTCTCGTCGGCGTCAACGGTTCCGGGAAGACGACGCTGCTGAAGCTGCTCGGCGGCGACGTCGAACCGGAGACCGGCCGCCGGGTCGAGGGAAAGACCGTCCGGCTGGCACATCTCCGGCAGGAACTCGACGATCTGCCCGGTGACCTGCGGGTGCTCCAGGCGATCGAACAGGTCGCGAGCCGCGTCGTGTTCGGCAAACAGGAGATGTCGGCCTCGCAGTTGGGGGAGAAGCTCGGCTTCCCGGCCGCGCGGCAGTGGACGCCCGTCGAGGATCTCTCCGGCGGGGAACGGCGGCGGCTGCAGCTGTGCCGGCTGCTGATGGCCGAGCCGAACGTGCTGCTGCTGGACGAGCCGACCAACGACCTCGACATCGACACGCTGCAGCAGCTGGAGGACCTGCTCGACTCGTGGCCGGGCACGATGGTCGTCGTCTCGCACGACCGGTACCTGGTCGAGCGCGTCTGCGACACGACGGTCGCGTTGTTCGGCGACGGCAAGGTGACGCATCTGCCCGGCGGCATCGACGAGTACCTCACCCGCCGGGAGTCCGGCCGTGAAGGACTCCTTACCGGCACTGGACGCCGTGAAGGGGGCCTTCACGGCACGGCCGCGGAGGAGAAGGCGGCCGCGAAGAAGAGCGCGGCCGAGGTGCGGGCGGCGCAGAAGGAACTGGGGCGGCTCGAACGGAAGCTCGATCAGCTGCACGGCAAGGAGGAGAAGATCCTCGCGGTGCTCCTGGAGGCGGCGACCGACCCGGCGCGGCTGATGGAACTGAACACCGAGCTGAAGGCCGTGCAGGCGGAGATCGGCGACGTCGAGGCCCGCTGGCTGGAGACATCGGAAACGCTCGAATAGCGGATTGCCGCGTTGGCGGGCGGGTCGTGACACGCAGACAGTAATCTGCATCGCATGAGTCGGTTCGTGGACACGCTCGTCGCCACTGCGGCGGGGCGGGGTCAGCAGCGCGGGATGGTCACCGGGGAGCCCAAGGAGCCCGTCCGGCGGACCTGGGCGGAAATCCACCGGCAGGCGCTGAAGGTCGCCGGTGGGCTGGTCGAAGGCGGGATGAAGCCGGGCAGCGCGGTCGCCGTGCTCGCCGCCGCGCCCGCGCTGATCGCGCCGACCGTGCAGGCGGTGTGGCTGGCCGGCGGCAGCGTCACGATGCTGCATCAGCCGACGCCGAGGACCGACCTCGCCGAATGGGCCGCCGACACCGTCCGCGTGCTGCGCATGATCGGCTCCGACCTGGTGCTGCTGGGCGAACCGTTCGACCAGCTGGCGCCGGTGCTCACCGAGCACGGCATCGGGTTCCGGTTGATCACCGACCTCGCGGACGCGCAGCCGCTCGACGCGGTGGTGCCCACGCAGGAGTCCGACACCGCGCTGCTGCAGCTGACCAGCGGCTCGACCGCCGATCCCAAGGCCGTCCGCATCACCTACGGCAACCTGTATTCGAACGTGAAGGCCATGGTCGACCGCGCGGAGTTCGACTTCGACGTCGATGTGATGGTCTCGTGGCTGCCGACCTTCCACGACATGGGCATGGTCGGCTTCCTGACCGTGCCGATGACCTTCGGCGTCGAACTGGTCAAGATCACCCCGGTCGAGTTCCTCGGCGGGCCGCTGATCTGGCCCGAGCTGATCAGCAAGTACAACGGGACCACGACCGCGGCGCCGAACTTCGCCTACGCCATCGTCGGGCGGCGGATGGCGCGTGTGGAGGACGACAACGCCTACGACCTGTCGAAGCTGCGGATCGCGCTCAACGGCGCCGAACCCATCGACGAGACCGCCGTGCAGACCTTTGTGGACGCCGGGGCGCGGTTCAAGATGCCCGCGGAATGCGTTTTCCCGGCCTACGGCATGGCCGAGGCGACGCTGGCGGTGTCCTTCGCGCCGCTGTTCACCGGGCTGACGCTCGACGTCGTCGAGGCCGACGCGCTGGAGGCGGACAACCGCGCCGTGCCGGTGCCCGAGAGCGACCCGCGGCGCGGCACCGACGACGTGCGTTCGTTCGCGGTGCTCGGCCGCCCGCTCGACGGGCTCGAAGCGGAGATCGTGGACGACAAGGGAAACCGGCTCGGGGAACGCGAAGTCGGCGAGATCCGGCTGCGCGGCGAGGCCGTGACCCCGGGCTACCTGACCATGGACGGTCCACTCGCGACACAGGACGCCGAGGGCTGGCTCGACACCGGCGATCTGGGGTATCTGGTCGACGGGCAGATCGTGATCTGCGGGCGCCGCAAGGACGTCATCATCATGGGCGGCCGGAACCTGTACCCGACCGACATCGAGCGGGCGGCGACCTCGGTCGAGGGCGTGCGTGCCGGAAACGCTGTCGCGGTGCGGCTCGACGCGGGCAGCAGGCGCGAACGGTTCGCCGTCGTCGTCGAATCGAAGCTCGCCGGCGATCCCGAAGCCGAGAAGTCACTGTCCAAAGAGGTCGCGGCCCGTGTGCGCGACGCCGTCGACATGCGCCCGTTCGCCGTGGTCGTGCTCCCCGCCGGGAGCCTGCCGAAGACGCCGTCGGGCAAGGTCAAGCGCGCCGCCACCGCGGTCCAGTACGCCGACCGCATCGCCAAGAACGCCGAGTAACCGTACCCGGAACGCCATCTCGCGTACCCGGACGGTCGGCCGGCGTACCCGGACAGTCGGTTCGCCGACCGACCCGCTAGGTACGCGAACCGACCGCCTGGGTACGCGAGTTCGCCGTTCGTCAGCGGCGCCAGAAGCCCCGGCGGCTGTGGGTGTGCTCCAGCGGCGGCGCGATGTGGAAGGTCCCGCTCCCGCTGTTGTCGGCGAGAGTGGTTTCGCAGAGCCGCAGGAAGGCGTCGACGGCGGCGTGGTCGTAGCCGCGCTTGGACAGTGGCGCCTTGCTGAACGCGACGTCGTGGACATCGACGGCGGTGAGGTCGTCGTCGCCGTCCAGTGTCGCGGCGATCCGCTCCAGAAAGGCGTCGACCTGGGGTTCGTAGTAGCCGCGGGTGCCGAGCGGGGCGCGGTCGAACTGGATGGTCCGCGCCTCGATCGCCGTCACGGCCATTACCGCTCCTTGATGCGCTCGGCGGGCTCCTCCAGTGCTTCGAGGGCTTCGGGGGCGGCTCGCTCGTCGGTCGCCTCGTCCTGGACACGGGCGAGGGGCACCCCGGGAACGCGCCGCCCGGTTTCGGCGACCAGTTGCTGTTCGACCTCGTCGAGGAATTCGTCGACCTCGCGCTCGTCGTAGCCGCGCTTGCCGATCAGCGGCCGCGAGAACATCACGTGGTGGACCTCGGCCGCGGTCAGGTCGTCCTCCTCGGCGAATGTCTTCGCGATACGCCGGATGAACGCGTCGACCTCGTGTTTGGCATAGCCGCGGCGGCCGATCGGGGCGTTACCGAAGGTGACCTCGGCGAGGTCTTCGGCGGTGAACGACATGGGACTCTCTCTCCGATTGAGGGGTGGGTTACGGATTCCCGTAGTCCGTCCTAAACCCTTGAAGAGTTCCCCGAAAGACCTCGTCCGACTCCTCACCCCGATCAGGCGGCCAACAATCGCCCATCGAGTGAGCCGGGACTACCGAACGCGCTGTGTCACACATCACAGAATGATTACGTGGGCTGCCACCAGCGGCGACGTGGTTCAGCCGCCGGGCGGTGGCGCGTCCTGGCGGCGCCAGAGCTCTTCCTCGACGTCATCGAGGAAGGCGTCGACCTGGCGCATGTGATAGGCGCGCATACCCAGCGGGGGCTTGCTGAACTCGACGTTGTGCACGTCCCACGGGGTCAGCGTGTTCCGGCCCGCCAGTGCCTGCGCGACGAGGTCGAGGAACGCGTCGACCTCGTCCTCGTTGTAGCCCCTCCTGCCGAAGGGCGGCTTGCCGAAGCTGACCTCCCGGACTTCATCGGGGGTCATGACTCCAGGTTGCCAGCTTCCTCAGCCCGCGTGGAAGGCGTTCTGCGCGGCGGCCAGACCGGCCGAGACGAGCGCCTCCACCGCGTCGGCGCACCGGTCGACCTCGAACGGGAGCTCCTTGCGCTCCACCGTCGAGAAGTCCTTGAGCACGAAATCGGCCGGATCCTGGCGGCCGGGCGGGCGGCCGATGCCGAAGCGGACCCGGTAGTAGTCACGGGTGCCCAGCGATTTCGTGATGGACCGCAGGCCGTTGTGGCCGTTGTCCCCACCGCCCAGCTTCAGCTTCAGCGCGCCGAAATCGACGTCCAGTTCGTCGTGCACCACGACGACACCGGAGGGCGGGACCTTGTAGAACCGGGCGGCGCCGACGACCACGCCACCGGAGAGGTTCATGTACGAACGCGGTTTGACCAGCACGACCCGGGAGCCGGCCAGCCTGCCCTCGAGCACCTCGGCGCCGCTCTTGTGGGCCTTGAACTTGGCGCCGATCCGCGAGGCCAGCTCGTCGAGCACCATGAACCCGACATTGTGCCGGTTTCCGGCGTACTGCGGCCCGGGATTGCCGAGGCCGGCGAGCAGTACCAGCTCGCCGGCCCCCGGCACGTCTTCACTCACAGATAAGGACCTTATTCTGCGGCTTCTTCGGCGGCGGCCTCTTCGCCGCCCTCGTCCTCGGACTCGGTGGCGCGGGCCTCGTTCACCGCGACGACGAGCGCCTCGGCGTCGGTGATCAGCGTGGCGCCCTGCGGCAGGGTGACCTGCGAGGCGAGGATCTGGGAGCCGGCCTCGACGCCCTCGACCGAGACCTCGACCTGCTCGGGGATGTGCAGGGCCTCGACCTCGACCTGCAGGGTGTCGAGGTCCTGGGTGACCAGGGTGCCCGGGGCGGGCGTGCCGGTGACGACGACCGGGACGTCGACGGTGACCTTCTCGCCGCGCTTGACGACCAGCAGGTCGACGTGCTCGATGTAGTTCTTCAGCGGGTGGACCACGATGGTCTTGGTCAGCGCGAGCTCGCTGGAGCCCTCCAGGTCCAGCGTGATGACGGCGTTGCTGCCGTTCTCGCGGACGACACGGGCGAACTCGATCGCCGGCAGCGCGAAGTGCCGCGGGTCCGAGCCGTGGCCGTAGAGGACCGCGGGGATCTTGCCGGCGCGACGCGTACGACGCGCGGCGCCCTTGCCGAACTCGGTGCGCGGCTCGACGGAAAGACGTACCTCGGACACGGTTGAGCACTCCTTCTTTCACCAACATGTTCGGTGGAAACATGCTGCGCGGGGATGGGCTGTACGGGGCGGCTGCGTTCGGCGGCGAGTCCAGGCGTGCACAAACACGGGGGCCTCAAAGCCGCCGCGTCGATCACGCCGGGCACCAGGGCAGGAACCCGCCTCGCCGAGACAACCTGCAAAGTGTAAACCAGGCGGGAACCGGTAGGTTGCGGTGGGTGCCACGGGCAGGCCGACCGTCCGGGGGATCCGGTGCGTGACGGGACAGATCCGCATGCGTGGCGCGTGCCGCCGCGATGGGATTTCGGTGCGGCGGAGGAACGGTATGCGAGCTGGATGGGGCACCGCGGTGGTGGCGCTGGCGCTGCTGCTCGGCGGCTGTCAGGCGGCCGTGCAGGGCAGCGCCGGGCTCTCGGCGGGCGATCGGCAGCTGGCCGACAAACGCGGTCAGCAGCGTGCGGCCGTCGACGCCGCGCTCACCGCGCTCGAACAGGCTCCCGCGCTGGGCTACCGCAGCACGCTGCCGGGCGGCGACCAGCAGTGGCGTGTCACCCGTGGCGGCAGCGCGGTGGGCGTGCTGCCCATCGAGGGCCAGCCGGTGCAGGTCGCGATCGCGGCCGGGCAGCTCTACCTGGCCGCCAACCCCGACTACTGGAAGGCACACGGGCCCGATGACGGCGCGCAGTTCGGCACGAGCTGGGTGCGTTCGGCGCCCTCGGAGCTGCCGCTCGACCCGGCGGCGCGGCTCGCGCCCGCGAAGGTCGCCGCGGGGCTGCGCACCGCACTGTCCTCAATGGACCAGGTGCGGGAACCGGTGCGGGCCAAGCTGCCCGATGGCACCGAGGTGTACGAAGTGGGCAGTGGGCTCGGCAAACTCCGTGTCACCACGGCACAGCCGTACCGCGTGGTCAGTTTCGCCCCGACGCTGCTCGATCAGCAGGCGGGCGCGAAACTCGGCACGGACCTGCGGGTCGAGCCGGTCACCGGTGATGCGCTGAAGAAGTTCCACGGCGATCTCGACGCCGCGATCGGCGCCATCGGCCAGCCGCTCGACGCACTCGCGCGGGCCAGCGTCACGGTGCTGGGCGACAAGCTCGACTGCAAGGACTACGACGGCACCTGCAAGACCACGGTCGACCTGACCAGTTCGGTCGTCGGCGGCGGCCAGGGGACCTCGGTGCACGTCACCCTCACCGTCGAGGTCAGCGCCGATTCGCTCGGCGCGCAGACCTGCAAGGCCGACGGGAACACGGCGCCGGAGGCCACGCTCACGCTGGCCTGCGATGTCCGTTTCCAGCTGCCCAACAAGACCGCGAGCTATCGGGTACTGGCGAAGCCGACGGCGGTCGGCGAGGTGCGGGCGCCGGTCGACGTCGAGAAGACCAAGCAGGCCGTGCAGTCGGATTTCGCCACGATCGGCGGCTGAGTTCCCACGGGTGTTCCCGGCATGTGGACGGCGTCGGCGCGCTGAGCTGTACGCCTACCCCGGGGTGCGTTGCTTTCGTTGAAGTAGCCGGATCCGCGTTCCTACCATCGGCGTCATCGCTGGATCGAACAAGTTCGACAAGATTTTCGACGGGATTGAGGAGTACGCGATGGCCAAGCTGGTGATCTTCGGCGCGACCGGATATGCCGGGGGCAGGATCGGCGCCGAGGCGCGGCGGCGTGGGCACGACGTGGTCGGCGTCGCGCGCAACGTCGACGGGATTTCCGGGGACTTCACCGCGCGGGCCGGCTCGCTGCATGACGCGCCGTTCGTCGCCGAAGTCGCGAAGGGCGCGGACGTGCTGGTCGTCGCCACCCCGGCGCGCGAGGACGCCGACGGCCGGAAGCTGCTGGACGCCGTCCCGTCGCTGGCGAAGGCCGCCGTCGCCGAGGGCGCGCGGCTCGCGTTCGTCGGCGGCGCGGGCAGCCTGCACGTGGCCGAGGGCGGGCCGCGGCTGATCGACACCCCGGAGTTCCCCGACGAGTACAAGCCGGAGGCGGGCAACCACGCCGACGTGCTGACCGCGCTGCGCGAGCTGCCGTCCGATGTGGACTGGTTCTACGTCAGCCCCGCCGCCGAGTTCGGTGCCTGGGCCGCGGGCGAGCGGACCGGGAAGTTCCGGCTCGGCGGCGACGTCCTGCTGACCGACGAGAACGGCGCGTCGAAGATCGGCGGCGACGACTACGCGATCGCGTTCGTGGACGAGATCGAGCAGCCGAAGCACTCGCGGCAGCGCTTCACCGTCGCCTACTGAGCTGAAGGGGACGTTCGTCGCGTAAGACGCGCTGAAGGGGACTTTCCTCGCATGAGATGCACGGAAAGTCCCCTTCAGCTCACTTGCCGGACAGCTCGGCGACGACCGGGGCGAAGTCCTCCATCGCCGGTTCGAACACCGTGATGTAGGAGAAGCCGTAGCGTTCGCGCCGCGCGACGAGCTGCTCGACGATCTCGTCGATCGTGCCGAGCAGCAGTTGTGGCGCTTCCAGCAACCCGTCGACGTCGAGGTTGAGCTGCGGGATGTCGGCCGCCCACTCCGCGGCGGCCGCTCGCCGGTCGGCGGTCACGGTCACCTTCTGGACGAGCATGTTGGCCTCGGCCTCGCGCCCCGCGGCCTTGGCGCGGAAATGGCCGACGCGCTCGTCCATCGTGGCGGCGTCGTCGAGGATGAACGTGCCCGGCGGCTTGCCCGGTGCCTGGCGCAGCCCCGCGAACCCGACGATGTCGGCGTGGGCCGCGGCGAGGTCGAGGACGCCGTCGCTGTTACCCGCGATGAGCAGCGGTGGTGCCTCGACGCCTTCGTCCTCGAAGTGTTTCTCCAGCGCACCAAGGCTTTTGCCGAGGTAGGCGATGCGTTCGCGGGCGGGGCTCCACGGCAGCCCGGCGTCGTCGAACTCGTGCTTCATGTGCCCGGCGCCGAGCCCGAGGTCGAGCCTGCCGCCGGTGAGCTTGACGGTCGTCGAGACCTCGCGGGCGAAGAGGCCGAGGTTGTAGAACGGAACGTTGGACACCAAGGGCCCCAGACGGAGCCGCTCGGTGACCGCCGCCGCGACCGCGAGCGCCGGGAACGGCGCCATCCTGCCCTTGCCGAGATGATCGGGGACGGTGATGGCGTCGTACCCGAGCTCCTCGGCCCGGCGGCACTTCGTAATCCACTCGTCCTGGTTTTCCAGGGCCCGCAGCCCGATCCCGAACCTGAATTTCCCCATGCCGAGACGTTAGCCGCCCGCGCCCCCGCCGTGCGCCGATTTCGCGCCCAGCGGACGTGTCCACAGTGGACGCACTAATGCGCTGAAGGCCACCTTGAGGGACTTGAGTTCCCTCAAGGTGGCCTTCAGAGACCGCCGGACGAGACTTACGCGGCGCCGTCGAACAGGGACGTCACCGAGCCGTCCTCGAAGACCTGCTGGATCGCCTCGGCCAGCATCGGCGCGATCGAGAGCACCGTCAGGCCGGGGAAGTGCTTCTCCGGCGGGATCGGCAGCGAGTTCGTGACGATGACCTCGCGGGCCTTGCAGTTCGAGAGCCGCTCGGTCGCCGGGTCGGACAGGATGCCGTGCGTGGTCGCGATGACGACGTCGGCGGCGCCCTCGTCGAGCAGCGCGTCGGTGGCCTTGACGATCGTGCCGCCGGTGTCGATCATGTCGTCGACCAGCACGCACAGCTTGCCCTCGACGTGCCCGACGACGCGGTTGGCGACGGCCTGGTTCGGCTTGTCGGGGTCGCGGGTCTTGTGGATGAACGCGATCGGCCGGTCGCCCAGCTGCTGTGCCCACTTCTCGGCCAGCCGCACGCGGCCCGAGTCCGGCGAAACCACCGCGATGTCGGAGCCGCCGTAGGTCTTCTTGATGTGCTCGGCCAGCACGCTCTGCGCCATCAGGTGGTCGACGGGGCCGTCGAAGAAGCCCTGGATCTGCGCGGTGTGCAGGTCGACGGTCATGATCCGGTCGGCGCCCGCGGTCTTGAACATGTCCGCGATGAGCCGCGCCGAGATCGGCTCGCGGCCCTTGTGCTTCTTGTCCTGCCGCGCGTACGGGTAGAACGGCATGACCACGGTGATCCGCTTCGCGCTCGCCCGCTTGAGCGCGTCCACCATGATCAGCTGCTCCATCACGAACTCGTTGATGGGCGTGGTGTGGCTCTGGATGACGAACGCGTCGCACCCGCGCACCGACTCCTCGAACCGCACGAACAGCTCGCCGTTGGCGAAGGTGTGCGCGGTCTGCGGCGTGATGGTCACGTCGAGGTACTTGGCGACCTCGTCCGCGAGTTCCTTGTGCGCGCGGCCGGAGAAGAGCATCAGGTTCTTCTTCGGCGTACCGGACTTCTGACTCATGCTGGCGACTCCCCGTCGTTTCCTACTACCGGTTCGGACACAACGGCGGTGTCCTGCTGTGCGGCGAGCGCGGCTTCCGCCGCCTCCGCCGCGGGCGTGCCCGGCCTGCGCCGGATCGCCCAGCCTTCGATGTTGCGCTGCGGTCCCGCGGACACCGCGAGCGTGCCCGGCGGCACGTCCTCGCGGATCACCGCCCCCGCCCCGCTGTAGGCGCCATCACCCACCTTCACCGGCGCGACGAACGTGTTGTCCGCGCCCAGCCGCACGTACGACCCGATTTCGGTCTGGTGCTTGTTGACGCCGTCGTAGTTGACGAACACGCTCGAGCAGCCGATGTTGCTGTGCTCGCCGATGACCGCGTCACCGACGTAGGTCAGGTGCGGCACCTTCGTCCCGGTGCCGATCTCGGCGTTCTTGGTCTCGACGAACGCGCCGAGCTTCCCCTTCGCCCCCAGCTTCGTCCCCGGCCGCAGATACGTGAACGGACCGACCTTGACGCCGTCGCCCAGCTCGGAGTCCGAACCGTGCGTCCGCACCACCGACGCCCCCGCGCCGACGCGGACGTTCTCCAGCGTGCTGTCCGGGCCGACCGTGGCCCCCTCGCCGATCGACGTCGTCCCCTTGAGCTGCACTCCCGGCTCGAGGACGACGTCCCTTTCGAGGGTCACGCCCGCGTCGATCCACGTGCTGCCCGGGTCCACGATCGTGACGCCGGAACGCTGCCAGCCGCGGATGATCCGCCGGTTCAGCTCGGCGCCCAGTGCCGCCAGCTGGACCCGGTCGTTGATCCCCTCGGTCACCCACGGGTCGTCGACCACCAGCGCCCCGACGCCCTTGCCGTCGCCACGCGCGATGGCCAGCACGTCGGTCAGGTACAGCTCGCCCTGGGCGTTGTCGGTGGAGAGCCGGGAGAGCCCGTCGGCCAGCACGGCCGCGTCGAAGGCGTACACCCCGGAGTTGATCTCGGTGATCTCGTGCTGCTCCGGCGTCGCGTCCTTCTGCTCGACGATCGCCGCCACCGCGCCGGCCTCGTCCCGCAGGATGCGGCCGTAGCCGGTCGGGTCGGCGACGACCGCGGTCAGCACGGTCACCGAATTGCCCGTCCCGGTGTGCTCGGCCAGCAGCGCGGACAGCGTCGCGGTGTCCAGCAGCGGCACGTCGCCGTAGCTGACGATCACCGTGCCGGTCAGGCCGTCGGGCAGCGCGGCCAGCGCGCACGACACCGCGTGCCCGGTGCCCTTCTGCTCGGTCTGGACGGCGGTGGTCACCCCGCGCCCGAGCGTGTCGCCGATGCGCCCCAGCTCCGCGCCGACGGCCTCGCGGCCGTGTCCGATCACCACCACCAGGTGCTCCGGTTCGAGCCCAGCCGCCGCCCGGACGGCGTGCTCGACCAGCGGTCTCCCGGCGATCGGGTGCAGCACCTTCGGGGTGGCGGATCGCATGCGGGTGCCCTCACCCGCGGCGAGGATCAACGTGCTCAGCGGGCCGGTCACGACACTCCCAACAGTTCACCAACTCATGCTCTGTCGGGGTTCGATCCTACGTGGGCTCCTCGGCGCCCCACGCGGGGTCGGTCGGAGCATCCTCACCAGGCCAAACGTTCGCCGGCTCGGCCGTCATCGAATTCGCCGAGGCGACCTGGTTGCCGCCGCCGCGCTTCGCCTCGTACATCGCCGCGTCGGCGCGTGCGAGCACCTGCTCGGCGCGCTCCTGCGGGCGCAGCGAGACGAGCCCGATCGACAGCGTCACGCCGTGCGAAAGGTGATGCGGGAGTTGCGCGACGGACTTCACCGCGCGGCCGAGCGCCATCTTCGCCGCCGACGCCGGGGCGCCGGGCAGCAGCACGATGAACTCGTCACCGCCGTAGCGCGCGACGACGTCGTCGCCGCGCAACGCGTCACGCAGGGTGCTGGCGACGACCCGCAGCACGTTGTCGCCCTCGGCGTGCGACTGCTGGTCGTTGACGCCCTTGAAGCCGTCGAGGTCGACGAGCGCGACGGCCAGGGGCTGTGCGTCGGCCGACGACGACAGCATGCGCAGCTTCTCGTCGAGCGCGCGGCGGTTGGGCAGCCCGGTGAGCGGATCCTGCAGCGCCTGCTGGGTGATCGCGCCGTGCTCGGCCGAGAGCCGCTCGTGCTCGCGGCGCGCGTTGAGCGTGGCGATCTGCGACTCGCGCAGCGTCCACATCTCGGCTTCCAGCGTCGTCGCGTAGTCGATCAGCGACTGGCTGGCACCGGACGCGTAGTCCGGGGTGGTGTCGAGGCGGGCCAGCTCGCGCGAGACGTTGAGCCGCATGGTCGGCTGCGAGATGTCCGCGGCCATGGCCTTCTTCGTCGTGCGCAGGACCTCGAGCGCCTCGTCGCGGCGCCCCGCCTTGTCCAGGCAGCGGGCCAGCGCGATGGCCACGACTTCCTTCTCGTACGGGAACCCGAGGCCGGAGTACAGGTGCTCCAGCCGCTCGATGTGCTCTTCGCCGGGGTTGTTCAGCGCGAGCGCGGCGGCGAGCGCGCCGACCTGGTCGACCGCGGGCACCCCGGCCTTGCGCGGGAACAGCGATTCGGCGAACGGGCCCTCCGCGGCCTCGGCCATCGACGCGGCGACGCGGAACTTCTCCGCGCTCGCCTCGTACTGCTCGACGCGTTCGAGCCGCAGGCCCCAGCCGAGCAGCATCTTGACGCGGTTGAACAGCTGCAGGGTGATCTCGTGCGGGCTGGCGCTCTCGCGGATGGCCTGATGGGCGCGGCCGATGACCTCCTCGGCGGCCTCGTACACGCCGAGCTGGTTGAGCACGATCCAGCAGTCGATCAGTGCGGTGGACTGCATCCGGTTCCAGTTGCGGACGCCGACGCCGCGGTCCGGGATCGTCGAATCGTCGAGGATGGCCAGTGCCCGCGCGATCTCGGTGAGCGCGGCGTCCTCCTGCTCGGCCAGCACCAGCCGGCGCCCGCGCAGGGCGTGCGCGTCGGCGCGCAAGAGTGCGAGGCCGTGGCGGCGGGTGTGCGCGAGCATCTCGTCGAGCCGGGGCTCGGCCTCCGCGGCGAGCCCGCGGGTGAGCAGCCTGGCCAGCGCCGACGCGCGCAGCAGCTGGGCGACCAGCAGCGGTTCGCCGCGGCGCTGCGTCTCGTCGAGGAGCTCGTCCATCGTGGCGACGATCTCGAGCTGCTGGGGGTGTTCCAGGCGCTGGACCGCCGCCGTCAGTTCGCGGGCGCGGCCCACCAGCCAGGCGTCGGACATCTCGACCAAGGTCGGCCGCCTGGCAGTGCCCGTGAAGCCGTCGATCGTCGTCTCGTCGCTCAGCCGCGCTCACCCCCGCTGCTCGCTGTTCGCCTCGCGCTGCTCCGCCGCCAGGATTCGAACCTGAACTGTCAGAACCAAAATCTGAAGTGCTGCCGATTACACTACGGCGGATCGTTCCAGGTCAGAATAGCGACGATCGGCGCGGGCCCGTGCGGGAGGGGTTGTCTCCCGCCGTGGCGGGTACCCGAGGGCGTATGCGACGTCCCCCGCGCGGCCGTTCGCCCCTCCCCAGCCGCCAAAACCTCCTGTACCGTAACTTACGGCATCGTAGGTTAGGTCACCCTTCGCAGGGCCCCACGTAGGAAGAAGTGAACTGCATGACGGCAACGCTCGACCGCTCTCAGCCCACGGGGGAGTCGCCGGCCCCGAAGGGCCCCAAGCCCCTCTACGGCGGATCACGCTCCGTCGGCGTCCAGGTTTCGGTCTACTTCGGTGTGATCGCTCCGCTCGCCGCTCTGCTTGTCACCGTCCCCTTCGCCTGGGGCTGGGGGCTGACCTGGGTCGACGTCGCGCTGTTCGTCGTCTTCTACGGAATCAGCGGGCTCGGGGTCACCGTGGCCTACCACCGCTACTTCACGCACGGTTCGTTCAAGGCCAAGCCGTGGCTGCGCGTCGTGATGGCCATCGCGGGCAGCGTCGCACTGCAGGGCCCGGTGATCACCTGGGTCGCCGACCACCGGCGGCACCACGCCTTCTCCGACCGCGACGGCGACCCGCACTCGCCGTGGGCGTTCGGCACCTCGCCGGTGGCCATCGCCAAGGGTTTCTGGCACGCGCACATGGGCTGGCTGTTCGAGCGCGACACCACCAACCAGGAGCGGTTCGCCCCGGACCTGGTCAAGGACCCGGCGATCAAGAAGGTGGACAGCCTGTTCTGGCTGTGGGCGCTGGTGAGCCTGTTCGGGCCCGCGCTGATCGGCGGACTGGTCACCTGGTCGCTGTGGGGCGCGGTGACCGCGTTCTTCTGGGCCGGGCTCGTCCGGGTCTGCGTGCTGCACCACGTGACCTGGTCGGTGAACTCGATCTGCCACATGATCGGCGAGCGCCCGTTCGCCGCGCGTGACCGGTCGGCGAACTTCTGGCCGCTGGCGATCTTCTCCTTCGGCGAGTCGTGGCACAACCTGCACCACGCCGACCCGACGTCCGCGCGGCACGGCGTCAAGCGCGGCCAGCTCGACATGTCGGCCCGGCTCATCTGGATCTTCGAGAAGTTCGGCTGGGTGCACGACGTGCGCTGGCCGACCCCGCAGCGTCTCGCGCGGATCGCTACCGAAAGTAAATAAATCGCATAGCTCGGCTACAGTGCCGTAGTGGCGGCACGAAGGCGGGGAAAGCGTGAAACGGTCACCGGGGCTCGTCCGGCGGCCCCGGTGACCCGGGTGCGGATGACCGGAAGCGAACGCAGGCAACAACTCCTGAACGTGGCGCGCGCCCTGTTCGCGGAAAAGGGCTTCGACGGGACGTCGATCGAGGAGATCGCGCACCGGGCGAACGTGTCCAAGCCGGTCGTGTACGAGCATTTCGGCGGGAAAGAGGGGATCTACGCGGTCGTCGTCGACCGCGAGACCCAGCTCCTGCTCGACCGGATGGTGTCCACTCTGCACGGTGGGCATCCAAGAGTGATGCTGGAACAGGCGGCGATCGCGCTGCTCAGCTACGTCGAGCATTCGCACGACGGATTCCGCATCCTCGTCCGGGATTCGCCGGTGGCGAGTTCGACCGGGACGTTCTCCACGGTCCTGAACGACATCGCCAGCCAGGTCGAACACATCCTCGCGCAGCAGTTCGCGGCACGGGGCTACGACGAGAAACTGGCCGCGCTCTACGCGCAGGCGCTCGTCGGCATGGTCGCGCTGACCGGGCAGTGGTGGCTCGACGCGCGCAAGCCCAAACGCGACGAGGTCGCCGCGCATCTGGTGAACCTGGCGTGGAACGGACTGTCCCATTTGGAGCACAAGCCGAAGCTGCGGCTCGGCTGACGTTGCTGATTTTCCCACCGTGAGCCGTTTGGGCGGTTCGGGTGATACCCGGACGGCGCGGGCAACCTCGTCCCGGTGGCACGCGTGGGTGGTGCGACATTCCGACGGCTCATGGGGAGGCCGCGATGCGCACGAATCAGGGCGATACGCCGGGGAAAAGACCGAGAGCGGGGGTCGTGGCGCGGGTAAGCGCTGTCACGATGCTGATGGCGGGCCTGCTCGTCGCGCTCGCCGGGCAGAACGTCGCGGGGGCCGTCGGCCACGCGGCGCCGATGTCCCGCTGGACGCAGGTGAACAAGCACGAGCCCGACCGCTCGTACTGGGACACCGCGCGCGACGCCGCGCGGGTCGGCCGGTCCGCCGATCCGAAGGGCGTGTTCCGCTCGTTCTTCCGGATCGACACGTCGAAGACGAACGGATCGCGGATCCACAAGGCCGAATTCGACGTTTCGGTCGACACCTCGAAACCGTGTTCGCCGACGACGCTGGAACTCTGGGCGGTCCGGCCCATCGACCCCGCGCGGCCGCTGACCTGGAACAACTCGCGTGACGCCTGGCTCGGTGACGCGCCGCTGGCCACCAGTTCCGGCGATGCGTGCGCCGGTGGTCTCACCCGGCTGGAATTCGCGAGTGACGCACTGAAAGCGCTTGCGCAGAAGGCCGCGGACGAACGCAGCGGCTTCGTCACGCTGGGCGTGAAGCTGCGGAACGAGTACCTGCCCAAGGGTATGGCTCTCAAACCCGAAAGCGCTTTCCTTAGCCTGGAATACAACAATCCGCCGACCGTGGTGCGCGTTTCGACGTCCTATCCGTCGCGCTGCGGTACCGCCGACGCGCCCGTACCGCTCAACGACAGCCGAGTCCGCCAGTTCTCCGGGGCGAGCAGTGACCCCGAGTCCTCGGACGGCATCACGACCCGGCTGGAGATCCTCCGCGCGGACGGCACGCTCGCCTACGCCACCGAGGTCGGGCCGATCGGCAGTGGTGCGCTCTCGTGGTCTGAACTTCCCGAAGGCGTGCTTCTGGACGGGCAGACCTACCACTACCACGCGCAGGCGAGAGACGCCCTCGACACCGGTCCGTCCACACCGGACTGTTATTTCACGGTCGACGCGGTGCGCCCCGGCATGCCACGGATTTCCTCGGCCGATTTCCCGGACGGGGAGCCGGTGATCCCGGCCCGCACCACCGGCACGGTGACGTTGCATGCTGCCTCGGGTGACACCGACGTCGCGGAGTTCATGTACGGCTTCAAGGCCGAACGGGTCACGCACCGGATCAAGGCCGGGCCGGACGGGAGCGCGGTGCTCCCGGTCACCGTCTTCGAGGACCCGATCACCCATGTCGCCTCGGCGCGGCGCTATGTCCGCGCCGTCGACCGGGCCGGCAACGTCAGCGATCTCACGCCGTCCTGGGATCTGTCCGCTTTGGACAATCCGGCGCCACAGGCGCATGTGCCCGAGGACATGAACGGTGACGGCCGATCCGACGTCACCCTGTTCATGGACCACGACTTCGGTGGCAGGAGGATCTGGAACGTCACCGCTCGTGACGGCGGCTTCTACCAGGGCACCGTCGTGATGGACGCCGGTATCTCCTCGGGCGGTCTCGCGCCGCTGCGCTACGTCCGTGGCGACTTCGACGGCGACGGCCGCACCGACATCGCGACGTTCACGCAGTTGTTCGGGGAGCAGGCGCAGCTGTCGGTGTATCCCTCGGACGGCCACGGATACGCGGGCCGCAACACCTGGGACAGCGGCTCCGCGGCGTGGCCGCTGAGCACGCTGCGCATGTTCTCCGGCGATTTCACCGGTGACGGCAAGGCGGACGTCGCGGTGCAGCGGCCCGCCGAGGGCGGCGGCTGGCAGGTGACGGTGTTCCCCGGCGGCGCGCTGAACGCCCCGGTCGTCTGGTACACCTCGCCCGGTGACCCGGCGAAGGCGAACCTGGTCGCCGGCGACTTCGACGGCGACGGCCGTGCGGATCTGGCCGAACTCCGCGACGAGGGCGACTGCCGGGCGAGCCTGACCGTGCACCGCTCGACCGGCACCGCCTTCGACACCGGAGTGTCCACCTGGGACGGTCCATTCTGTACCGAACGGAGCACTCCGGTGGCCGCGGACGTCGACGGTGACGGCAAGGCCGACGTCGTCGCGATGTACGACCACGGCGGCGGAGACACGGCCATGGTCGTCTTCGGTTCCGCGACCGGCTTCGTCCCGCAGGACTGGTGGCGGCGCACGGGCGAGTTCGACCCGGCGAAGTCCGTGCTCACCACCGGCGACTTCGACAAGGACGGGAAGGCCGACGTCGCGGTGGTCACCGCGAACGCTCCCGGCGAGAGTCAACTGTGGACACTGCGCTCCACGGGGACCGCGTTCGGTGACCGGGTCCTCGGCTGGCAGGAGGTGACCGGCGGCGTCCCGACCCGCCCCAACGGCTGACCACCATCGGATGTGGGGCCGGTTACATTTCGTCCGGAATGACCGGTGGTGCGTAACGTTCCGCGTGCAGGCGACGGATGACATCACACACCCGCGACGCGCGGTGTCATTCGTCGAGGGGGAACGTCATGGACAAGCTGCCGTCGGACCCGGCCGAGTTCGCGAGAGGGCTGTCCGACCTGCCGAAGGCACCGCCGATCCTGCCGGTCAACCAGCGCGGGCGGGGGCTGAAGATCGCGCTGTTCACCGGAATTCCGGTGCTCGCGGCGTTCCTCATCGGGCTGGTGGTCGTGGTGGCGCCGAAGCTCGGGTCCAGGATGGACGTCGGTTCGTGCGTCCAGGGGCAGGTGGACGACGCCGACAGCATCCACACCGTGACGTGCGGCCCGGACGCCAAGTACAAGGTCGTCGGCAAGGTCGCCGACCAGTCGCAGATCGCGCTCCGGATCTCGGCGTCGGTGTGCGACCCGTTCCCGACCGCGGACGCGATCTTCTGGCAGGGCGCGCGATCGGGCACCGGCACCGCGTTCTGCCTCGAGGACCTCAAGACGCCGGGTGAGCGGATGCCGCTCGTCGGCGACTGTCTCAAGGGTGACGCCGTCGAATCGCAGAAGACCGAGAAGGCTCCCTGCGGGGAGGCAGGCTACAAGGTCGTCGCCGTCGAAGCGGGGTCGGCGTTCGGCTTCGGCGGCGACTCCTGCGTCCAGGCACCGACCGCGGGCGCGGCGGTCCGGTGGAAGCGGACCGGGACGGCGGCGCTGCCCCAGGAGAAGGTGCTCTGCCTGGAGGATCTCAAGAATCCCGGCCACCGCAGGCCGGTGGTGGGCGGCTGCCTGAACCTGCAGGACAAGAGCCTGACCGTGCTCGACTGCGGCGCGGGCGCACGGTACAAGGTCGTCGGCAAGGTCGAGGGTGTCACGCAGATCGACGGCCTCACGGATCCGATCGCGAAGAACTGCCCGTCGATGCCCACCGCGACGGACGCCGTCTGGTACGGCATGGGCAGCGCGCTCAGCGGCACCCGCTACTGCCTCGAACCGGTCAGGAAGTAGGGACCGAAAACGAAGCCGCCCTGGAGTCACTCCAGCGTTAGGGTCGGATGCACGCCTACCAACAGGAGGAGTGCTCGACCGATGGCACAGATCAGGGAAATCGTGGTGACCGGCGGCGGCACCGGCATCGGGTACGCCGTGGCGTCGGCGTTCGCGAAGGCGGGAGACCGCGTCACGATCACCGGACGCCGCGAGCAGGTACTGAACGAGGCGGCGACGTTGCTGGGCGCGCGGCCGGTGGCGTTCGACGCGGCGGATCCCGCGGCGGTGACCAGGGCGCTGGACGAGCTGCCCGAGCGGGTCGACGTGCTGGTCAACAACGCGGGCGGCAACACCGACTTCGTGGGTGACCAGCCGGACGATCTCGCCGGGTTCGCCGCGGCGTGGGCGGCGAACTTCCAGTCCAATGTGTACACCGCGGCGCTGGTCACCCGCGCGCTGCGCGACCGCCTCGCCGACGGCGCCCGCGTCGTCACGATCGGGTCGATCGCGGCGCACACCGGTGCCGGTTCCTACGGCGCGGCCAAGGCGGCGATCGAGGCCTGGAACATCGACGTGGCAAGGGAACTGGGGCCGCGCGGGATCACCGCGAACGTCGTCGCGCCGGGGTTGATCGGGGACACCGAGTTCTTCCGCGGCAAGCTCAGCGACGAACGGCGTGAGTGGCTCATCGGCAACACGTTCACCAAGCGCGCCGGCGAGCCCGACGACGTCGCCGAGGTCGTCACCTTCCTGGCGAGCCCCGGCGCGGCACATGTCACCGGCCAGGTCGTGCACGTGAACGGCGGCGCGTTCGCCGGACGCTAGCGGGCAGTTCGATCAGGCGGGCGTGACGCGGAGCAGCTTGTCGTCGGTGCCGTTGGACGTCGTCACGTACAACGCGCCGTCCGGGCCGCTCCGCGCCGCGCGCAGCCTGCCGAACCGGTCGTCGAACTCCGGCGGCAGCGAGACGTCCTTCACCGTGCCCGCCGCGTCGAGGTGGAACAGCAGCAGTTTCTGGCCTTTCAGTGCGACGACGGCGAGCGCGCCCTCGTTCGTGCCCCACCGGGGACCGGTCAGGAACGCGTCGGCGCATATCGCCTCGGTGATCTTCCCGGTTGTCCACAGTGGAAGGACGGCGTCCGGGAACCGCTTCGTGTCGGTCATCGGGACGCTCTCGTCGTAGCTGCTGTCGGTGCCGCCCTTCGACGGGTCCCAGCCGTAGTTCGCCCCGGCACGCAACAGGTTCACCTCGTCGTCGAAGGCCGGCCCGTGCTCGGCGGTGATGATCTGGTTCGTGCCCGGCCGGATCGCGACGCCCTGGACGTTCCGGTGCCCGTAGGTGTAGATCCGTCGTTCGTTCGGATCGGCCGAACCGATGAACGGGTTGCCCGGCACCGGATCCCCGGTCTTCGGGTCGATGCGCAGCACCTTGCCGCCGAGGTTGTGCTTATCCTGCGCGAACGTCGATCGCGCGGTGTCGCCGGTGCCGACGTACAACGCGCCGTCCGGGCCGAGCGCCGGGCGGCAGCCGGAGTGCCGCCCGCTCGGGTTCACCGGCAGCCCGGTCAGCAGGTCCCGCACCCGCGCCGCGCTGGCGTTGTCCTCGGCCAGTTTCCAGGTCACCAGCCGGACGTCGACGGCGCGTGCGCCCTCCTTGTGCGTCTGGCAGGTGGTGAACTCCCGCGACGTCGCGAAGTCCGCGCTCACCGAGAGCCCCATCAGCCCGCCCTCGCCGTTGACGAGGACGTCGGAGAAGTCCGCCGCGACATTCGTGGTGCGGTCACCGCTGACCAGCGCCAGTTTCCCCGGACGCTGCGTGACGAGGATGGCGCCGCCGGGGAGGAAACCGACGTCCCAGCCGTGTTCCAGGCCGGCCGCGACCTGCTCGACCTTGAACGCCCCGGCGGCGGGTTTCGCCGTCGACGGTGCGGGCCCTGGCAACTGCTGTGTGCTCGCGGCCGAACAGGCCGTGACCAGGGCTGTCACCGACGCGAGCAGTGCTACGGCAGCTGGGCGCATGCACCCAGGATGCCTCGCTGTCCGATTTGGTGCCATGAGTTGCGACAGGACCGCGACACGGCGTGGACCCGGCTCGCACACGGGCTCGCCACCCTCGGCGACATGACTCACGTATTGGCCATGCCCGTTACCGCGGAAAGAAAGCGTCACCTCCCGGCGTTGGACGGACTTCGCGGCGTCGCGATCGCGGGCGTGCTGTTGTTCCACACCGGCCATCTGTCCGGTGGTTTTCTCGGCGTGGACCTGTTCTTCGCGCTCTCGGGTTACCTCATCACCGGGCTGCTGCTGCGCGAGGCCGAGACGACCGGGACGGTGTCGCTGATCGCGTTCTGGGGCAGGCGGCTGCGCCGGCTGCTGCCGGCGTCGGTGGTGATGCTGGCCGGTGTCACGCTGCTGACCTGGGCGCTGGGCCCGCCGGATCTGCTGCGGTTCGCGCTGGCGGACGGTCCGTGGGTGCAGTTCGACCTGGTCAACTGGCATCTGCTCGCCGAATCCGCGAGCTACTGGGACCGGTTCGGCCCGACCAGGGTGTTCGAGCACCTGTGGAGCATCGCGGTCGAGGAACAGTTCTACGTGATCTGGCCGGTGGTGCTGCTGCTCGTCGCGCGCTGGGCGAGGCCGGCGGACCCGACGGTCGCCATGGTCGCGGCCGGTGTCTCGGTGGCATCGCTGGTCCTCATGGTGGTGCTGCTCGACCCGGCCGACACCACCCGCGTCTACACCGGCACCGACACGCGCGCGTTCTCGCTGATGCTGGGCGCGCTCGCCGCGACCGAGCCGGTGCGGCTGCTGCTGGCCCGATTCCGCGGGAACGCCGTCCTGATCGTGCTCACAGCGGGACTGGCGGTGACTTGGTCCTTAGTGGACGGTGAGAAATCGTTGTGGCTGTTCCGGGGCGGACTGTTCGCACATTCGCTGGCGGCCGCGCTGCTGGTCGCGCTCTGTGCGCAAGCGCCGCGGAGCTGGGTCGCCCGCGTGCTGGCCTGTCCGCCGCTGCGGTGGCTGGGCGAGATCTCCTACAGCCTGTATCTGTGGCACTGGCCGGTGCTGCTTTTGCTTACCCCGCAACGGATAGGCCTCGACGGCTGGGCGCGTACCGCCGTCGTCTGCGTGGTGTCGATCGGGCTGGCGGCGGTGTCGAAATACCTGGTGGAGGACCCGATCCGGTTCCGCGCGCGCTGGGCGCGAGGACGTTCGGGGGCGATCGCGTTGGTCTCGGCCATGGCCGCGCTCGTCGTGGTGTGGGTGGCCGTGCCGTCCCCGGCGACGACCACGATCGACGTCGGCAGGCTCGGGGTGGCGGCCTGCGACAAAGCCGCGACATTCCGGGGACAGTGCCGGGACACCGGATCGGCAGTGTCGGTGTCGTGAGGAAAACAACCAAGCTGATGGCGGGCCTGGCGGTGGCGCTGATGGCGCTCGCGGGCTGCGCGAACGAAACGTCCACAAAGGAAGCCGCGGTCAACAAGCCGGGGTTGTCCAAGGTGTTGTTCATGGGTGACTCGATCGCCGAGGGCGAATCCCTGCCCCTGGAAGCGGCGGCGAAGGCCAGCGGCTTCACGCTGAAGTCGCTCGCTTCGGCCGGTGGTGGCGGCGTTGTCGGCCCCATCGCGGAGATGACGTGGAAGGACTTGCCCGGCACCGTAAGCGATTTCAAGCCCGACGTGATCGTCTACCAGATCACGACGTACGACTGGGGCTCCGAACAGGAGCAGCGCGCCGGGTACGAGCGGTTGGTGAAGACGGCGGCGGATGCCGGTGCCCGGCTCGTCTTCGTCCCGTTCCCGCCCATCACCCCGGACGAGTTCTACGCGTCCCATATGGACGATCTCAACCGGACACCGCAGGTGGCCAAGGAAGTGGCGGCCGGTTCCGGCGGGCACGCCGTCGTCCTCGACAGCGCCGCCGTGTGGGGATCTGCCTACCAGCGCGAGCGGGACGGCAAAGCCGACCGCAGCACCGACGGCATCCACACCTGCCCGCAGGGCGCGGCCCGGTTCACCACCTGGCTGCTGGGCGAGCTGGCGAAGCAGTTCCCCGGCTTCACCCCGGCGTCCCCGCAGACCTGGGCCAACACCGGCTGGGCCGCGGACCAGCGTTTCAAGGGCTGCTGACCGTTTCCGCTCTCAGCCACCCGGACGGACCAGCCCGCTTTCGTAGGCGAAAACGACGGCGTGTACTCGATCCCGCAGCCCGAGTTTTCCGAGAATGCGGCCGACGTGCGTTTTCACCGTGGTCTCGCCGATGTAGAGCTTTCCGGCGATCTCGGTGTTCGACAGCCCTCGCGCGATCAGGCCGAGAACGTCCTTCTCCCGCTCGGTCAGCGAGTCCAGTTTGGACACATCGGCGGGGGCACGATCGTCGGCGAGGTACCGGTCCAGCAGCCGCCGGGTCACCGACGGCGACACCATCGCGTCGCCTCGCAGCACTCCGCGCACGGCCACCAGCATCTCGTCCGACGGCGCGTCCTTGACCAGGAATCCGCTGGCCCCGGCCCGAAGCGCCGAGTAGGCGTACTCGTCGAGGTCGAACGTGGTGATCACCAGCACCCGGACGTCCGGGAACCCGGCGCAGATCCGCTCGGTGGCGGCGACCCCGTCCAGCACCGGCATCCGGACGTCCATCAGCACCAGGTCCGGGACCAGCTCACGGGCCGCGGCGACCGCCTCCTCGCCGTTCGTGGCCTCACCGCAGACGGTCAGGTCCGGCTGGCTGTCGATGATCATCCGCAGCCCGACCCGCACCAGCTCCTGGTCGTCGCAGATCAGCACGCGGATCACGCCGCGTCCTCGAGTACCAAGGTCGCACTCACCCGATAGCCCCCGTCCTCCGTCGGACCGGTGTCCAGCTTGCCGTGGTACATCTCGACCCGCTGGGCCATCCCGGTCAGCCCCCGTCCCGAAGACGGTAACGCGGGGGCCGGACGTTCCGTGCCGCCGGAGTTGGTGACCTCGACGCGGACCTCACGCCGTGCACCGCCGGGGCCGAAGGCGACTTCGACCCGGCCGGTGGCGTCGGCGGACGCGTGCTTGATCATGTTGGTCAGCGCCTCCTGGACGATGCGGTACACCTGCAGCGCCGCGCTCGCGGGCAGCTCGGCGGGTTCACCGGTGACGACGAGATCGACCTGCCTGCCTCCGGTGCTCACCTGGTCGACGAGTGCTTGCAGCTCGGTGACCGTCGGTTGTGGACTGCGGCCCGCTTCACCCGCGTGCAGCACTTCGAGGAGCCTGCGGAGCTCGGCGAGCGCGTCGCGGCCGGTGCGGCTGATGGTGTCGAGCGTCCGGTCGACGGACTCGGGATCCTGGTGCCGGATGAGTTTCGCGCCCTCGGCGTTGAGCACGATGACGCTCATGCTGTGCGCGAGCACGTCGTGCAGTTCACGGGCGATGCGGGTGCGTTCCTCGGCGACGGCGGCCCTGGCCTGCGCCTTCTCTTCGGACGCCGCCAGTTCCGCGCGCGCCCCTTCCTCCGCGGTGAGCTTCTCTCTGGCACGGAAGAACTCGCCGAGCGCCCACGCCGCGATGTGCAGCGGCAGGCCGGCGAGGAAGGCCGTCGGGATGTTCTGCGCGGCCACGCCCCAGACGACGGCCCAGCCGATGTCGAGCGCGAGGGCGCAGCCCGCGACTACCGCGGCGAACCGGCGATCGCCTCGCTTGACCAGGGTGAACAGCACGACGGCCAGTGCGAGGTCGCCGCGGCCGCGATCGAAGGCCCAGACGTCGGTGGAGTACTGGGCGATCACCCCGGCGATGATCAGTGCCGCCGCGATCCGCGGATAACGCCGCCGCCAGAACAGGGGCAGCAGGAAGAGGTAGGGGATCAGCAGGACCGCGTGCGGGACGCCGGGAGGAGCGCTCATCGGCCGCATGAACACGAACAAGGCGTACAGCGGGAGATCCCGCACCCAGGGATGTCCGCGGAGCCAGATGTTCAGCCGGTACACGCGTCGAACGTAACCCGGATCGTCGTGCGCCTGCGTCGTCCCGCGGTACCGATCGGGTCCTTCCACAGGAGGACGGAACCGCGCCGACGCGGCCGACGCCGGGCCACAGGACCCGTTCCTAGCGTCGAAAACATGTCGATCACCAGGGAATTCCTCCGCCATCCGGTCCGCACCGGCGCCATCGCGGCAAGCTCGCCCGCCCTGGCCGAAGCGATGACCTCGGGGCTCGGGCTGGAGCGCGCGAACACCGTCGTCGAACTCGGGCCCGGCACCGGCGTATTCACCCGGGCCGTCCTCGACCGGCTGCGGCCCGGCGCGCGGCTGACCGCCGTCGAGATCAACCCACGGCTCGCCGCTGACCTGCGACGCCGGTTCGCGCACGCGCCGGTCGAGGTCGTCGAGGACTCCGCCGAGACACTGGCCGCGCGCGTGGCCCGTCCGGTGGACGTCGTGGTGTCCGGTCTGCCGTGGACGGTCATGTCCGACGCGGTGCAGGCCCGGATCCTCGACGCGGTCTCCGCCGTCCTCGCCCCGGAAGGCTGCTTCAGCACCTTCGCCTACGCGCACGTGGCGTGGACGCCACCCGCGCGCCGGTTCGCCGCCGCGTTGCGGGCCCGGTTCGCGGTCGTCGAACGCAGCCCGGTGGTGTGGCCGAACCTGCCGCCCGCCTTCGTCCACCGCGCCGCGCTGCCGGTTTTTTCGGGAACGGAAGTTCGTCGTGGACAGTCTGCTCCGGCCACTCCTTGACGCTCCGGCGCCGTGGGTCTACCTGATCTGCTTCTTGTTGATCACTGCGGAAACCGCGCTGCTGCCCGGAATCATCCTGCCCACACTGTCCACTTTGCTCCTGATGGGGTTCCTCGCGCAGCGGGGCACCCTGGACCTGGGACTGGCGCTGACGGTCGCCGTCGTGGCCGCGGTGCTCGGGGACCAGGTCGCCTATCTGGAGGGAAAATACTGGGGGCCGCGGCTGCGCTCGTCGCGTTTCGGGCGCCGCATCGGTGCTCACCGCTGGGAGCGCGCGGAAACGGCGGTGGCCCGCTACGGCGTCCCGGCGGTGATCGCCGGACGCTGTCTCGCGGGCGTTCGGACGCTGGTACCGCGCGTCGCGGGTTCGGCGGCGATGCCGTACCGGCGGTTCGCCGTGGGGAGCGTGTGCGCGGCGGTGCTGTGGGCGAGCGTGGAGATCCTGCTGGGCCAGGCGGGCGGCGCGGCGTTCGGCTGACGTGGGTTGGCGCACCCCACCGAGGGACGCCCTGGGTGCGTTGGGCGAGCCGAGGGACGCCCTCGGTGCGTTGAGCGCACCCAGGGCG
>NZ_JBHYIQ010000006.1:127961-135267 GCF_042739895.1 Amycolatopsis sp. NPDC059021 | reverse complement strand
GGGGGGGGGGGTGTGGGGGGGGGGGGGGGCCCCCCCCCCGCGGGGGGGCGGGGGGGGGGGGGGGGCCCGCGGGGGGCCCCCCGGGGGGGGGGGCCCCCCCCCCCGGGCCCCCCCCCGGCTTCCCGCTCCCGGTGACGTTTCGTGCGCACCAGTTGCCACAGCGGTGACGCTTGCCCCAGGCGTCACGTTCGCCGGGACTTCCCGAACGCTGTGAAGGGGCCCTTCAGCGCACTAGACGCCACGGACGCTCCCCTCACACCTCTATGTCCACAAAGGACACCCAGCGTCGCGTCTCGACCCGCGTCCGGTTCGGGGTTCGACACCGTCCCGGCCCGGGTTGTCCACAACCGCCTTCGTTGTCCACAGATTCCGCGCAGCACCCCGCCGAGGGGCCTGGAGCCGATAGACTGGCTGGAGGGGTGCCCCCGGGACGGGTGGGGGCTGACCACCCCGATGGAGCCACCCGGGAGCTCTGTCCACCAGGGCGGGAGACGGGGCGGGAGGTGGCGGTGATCGCCGCCTTGTCGGTGGCGGCACGTAGGCTGGAACAGTGACCGACGCTCCACTGTCCGGACTCCTCCACACCATCCTTCCCGACCCGGCCCTGCGCGGGGTGGCCGAGCGCGCCGGCGCTCCGCTGCTCGAGCTGCAGGGCCCGACGGCGGCACGCCAGCTCGTCGCGGCCGCGCTGGCCACCGGAGACGACGGAACGGCGGGCCGCCCCGTCCTCGCGGTGACCGCCACCGGCCGCGAGGCCGACGAGCTGACGGCTGCCCTCGGCGCGTTGCTCGGCGCCGACGCCGTGGCCGATTTCCCCTCGTGGGAGACGTTGCCGCACGAGCGGCTGTCCCCGCGCGCGGACACCGTCGGCCGCCGTCTCGAGGTGCTGCACCGCCTCGCCACCGGCGACGAGAAGCTCCGTGTCGTCGTCGCGACGGTGCGTAGCCTCATCCAGCCGATGGCGCCCGGCCTCGGCGCGCTCATGCCGATCGACCTCACCGTAGGCGAGGAACACGACTTCGAGGGCCTGCTCGACAGGCTGGTCGAGCTGGCCTACACGCGCGTCGACATGGTCGAGAAGCGCGGCGAGTTCGCCGTCCGCGGCGGCATCCTCGACCTGTTCGGGCCGACGGCGCAGCATCCCGTCCGCATCGAGTTCTGGGGCGACGAGGTCAGCGAGATCCGCGCGTTCGCGGTCTCCGACCAGCGCTCCCTGCCCGGCGAGATCCCGCACGTCAGCGCGCCGCCGTGCCGCGAGCTGCTGCTCACCGCACCGGTCAAGGCGAAGGCCGCCGAACTCGCGAAGACCTACGAGGCCGACGCGCATCTCGCCGAAATGCTCACCAAACTCTCCGACGGCATCCCGGTCGAAGGCATGGAGGCGCTCATCCCCGTCCTCTGCGAGGGCGAGCTGGAGCTGCTCACCGACGCGATGCCCGTCGGTACCCACGTCCTGCTGGCGGATCCGGAGAAAATCCGCGCCCGCGCCGCGGATCTCGTACGCACCGGCCAGGAATTCCTGGAAGCCTCCTGGACGACGGCGGCCGCGGGCGGCCAGGCCCCGATCGACCTCGGCGCCTCCGCCTACCGCGACCTCGCGGAGATCGCCAAGCACGCACAGGAGACCAAGCGCCCCTGGTGGACGCTCACTCAGCTGACCAGCGAAGACCCCGACGTCTACCGCGTCTCGATCGAGCCCGCGCCCGCCTACCGCGGCGAGCTGGAGCGCGCGATGACGGATCTGCGCGCCCATGTCGCCGCCGGCGGCACGGCCGTGCTGGTCGTCGCCGGGCAGGGCACCGCCGCGCGTGCCGTCGAGCAGCTGTCCACCGCCGACGTCCCCGCGACGCTGGCGGGTGAAGGGCTCACCGAGGCGCCCGCCGCGGGCGTCGTCACGGTCACCTGCGGTGGCCTCGCCGAGGGTTTCGTCTCCCCGGAACGCGCACTGGTCGTGCTGACCGAGGCGGATCTCACCGGCCGCGGCGCCACCGCCGGACAGTCCACAAAGGACCTCAACACCAAGATGCCGTCCCGGCGGCGCAACGCGGTCGACCCGCTCGCCCTCAAGACGGGCGACTACGTGGTGCACGACCAGCACGGCATCGGCCGCTTCGTCGAGATGGTGCAGCGCACCGTCGCCGGAGCGACCCGCGAGTACTTGCTGCTGGAGTACGCCTCCTCCAAACGCGGCCACCCCGGGGACAGGCTCTTCGTCCCCACCGACCAGCTCGACGAGGTCTCCCGCTACGTCGGCGGCGAGCTGCCCACGCTCAACAAGCTCGGCGGCTCCGACTGGAAGAACACCAAGGCCAAGGCCAAGAAGGCGGTCAAGGAGATCGCCGCCGAGCTGGTCCAGCTCTACGCCGCCCGCCAGGCCGCGCCCGGCCACGCGTTCGCCAGGGACACGCCGTGGCAGTCCGAGCTGGAGGACGCCTTCCCGTTCACCGAAACGACGGATCAGCTCGCCGCGATCGACGAGGTCAAGGGCGACATGGAACGCGGCGTCCCGATGGACCGCGTCATCTGCGGCGACGTCGGCTACGGCAAGACGGAGATCGCCGTGCGCGCCGCGTTCAAGGCGGTGCAGGACGGCAAACAGGTCGCCGTCCTCGTACCGACGACGCTGCTCGCCCAACAGCACCTCAGTACGTTCACCGAGCGGATGCGCTCGTTCCCGGTCACCATCAAGGGGCTCTCCCGGTTCACCAACAAGGCCGAGTCCGACGCGATCCTCGAACAGCTCGCCGCGGGCGAGGTCGACATCGTGATCGGCACGCACCGCCTGCTGCAGACCGGGATCCGGTACAAGGACCTCGGCCTCGTGATCGTCGACGAGGAACAGCGGTTCGGCGTCGAGCACAAGGAACACATCAAGGCGCTGCGTACCCACGTCGACGTGCTGACCATGTCCGCGACGCCGATCCCGCGCACGCTGGAGATGTCGCTCGCCGGCATCCGCGAGATGTCCACGATCCTCACCCCGCCCGAGGACCGGCACCCGATCCTGACCTACGTCGGCGCGTATGACGACAAGCAGGTCGGCGCCGCGATCCGCCGCGAGCTGCTGCGCGACGGTCAGGTTTTCTATGTCCACAACAGGGTTTCCTCGATCGAGAAGGCCGCGCGGCGCATCCGCGAGCTGGTGCCCGAGGCCCGCGTCGTCACCGCGCACGGCCAGATGAACGAGGAAAAGCTCGAAAAGATCATCCAGGGTTTCTGGGAGAACGAGTACGACGTCCTCGTGTGCACCACGATCGTCGAAACCGGCCTCGACATTTCGAACGCGAACACGCTGCTCGTCGAACGAGGCGACCTGCTCGGTCTCGCCCAGCTGCACCAGCTGCGCGGCCGGGTCGGCCGTGGTCGCGAGCGCGGATACGCGTACTTCCTGTACCCGCCGGAGGCGCCGCTCACCGAGACGGCGCACGACAGGCTCGCCACGATCGCGCAGAACACCGAACTCGGTGCGGGGATGGCCGTCGCGATGAAGGACCTGGAAATCCGCGGCGCGGGGAACATTCTCGGCGCCGAGCAGTCCGGGCACATCGCGGGTGTCGGCTTCGATCTGTACGTGCGGCTCGTCGGCGAAGCGGTCGACGCCTTCCGCAAGCACGCGGGCGCGGAGCCCACCGAAGAGGAGGAACTCGCCGAGGTCCGCGTCGACCTCCCGGTGGACGCCCATATCCCGCACGACTACGTGCCGGGCGAGCGGCTCCGGCTGGAGGCGTACCGCAAGATCGCCGCCGCGCCGGACACCGCGGGCCTCGACGCGGTCCGCGAGGAACTGATCGATCGCTACGGCCAGCCCCCCGCTCCGGTGCAGCGGCTGCTCTCGGTCGCCGCGTTCCGGCACACCTGCCGCGCCGCCGGTGTGACGGAGGTGGCCGTGCAGGGCAACACCATTCGGTTCGCGCCGTTGCCGCTACTGGATTCGCAATTGGTGCGGCTGAAGCGCCTTTATCCGAAGGCGATGTACAAGGCCGTCACGAATACCGTCTCGGTGCCGAAGCCGACCGAAGGTCCGGCCGGCGGCCGCATCGGCGCGCCGATGCTCCGCGACGACGCCTTGCTCGACTGGTGCACAAAACTGCTGACGCACCTGACGAAAACCCCGGCGCCGGCGTGATTCCCGGGATCAGGGGCTGAGCGTCACACCCTGGGTGACCGGCGGTTCCGATTCCGCCAGCCGGGTGTGCCGCTCCTCCTGCGGCACGGGCAGCGCGCCCGCGCCCGCCATCGGCAACGGCCGCGGCCCACGCGGAACCCGCGAGCCCGCACCGCCACCGCGGCCGGGGTAGATGAGCAGCCCGTGTTCGGGGTCCGGGACGGCGTCGAGCGCGGCCGTCACAGCCGGAAGACTCCGGAAACGGTCGCGTCGCGCGTCGGTGGCGAATTCGATTTCGAGGATTACGCCCCAGCGGTACTGGTGCCACGTCCAGTGTTCGGCGCCGTTCGTGATCGCGGCTTCCGTGAGGTTGTCGCCAAAGGACCGGCGCCAGGAACTCGCGGGGAACGCCCCGTCGAGCACCTCGATGGTGAGCCAGCGGTCCATGGAGCCGAGGCTACGCCGATGAAGACGGCCGCCCATCGGCCAAAAGGTCGAAGGGGAGCCCCGGCTGTCCCGTCCGGCGGCGCCGCCGGGGCGAGTCCCGTTTCCGGGACGGTCCGGACGTAACGGAAGGACACGACACGCACACCTGGATGCACGACACGGTTCTCGTCGCCGGTGTCGTATGAGAGGGTGTGCGTGTGATGCGGATCATGGGGCGCCCTCGCGGGCTGATCGCTGTCCTTGCCGGCGCGCTGCTGCTCTCCGGATGCGGCGCCGGGCCCAGCCAGGTCGGCGCGGCGGTGATCATCGGTGACCGGTCGACCTCGGTGGACCAGGTGCAGAGCCTGATCGACAAGGCCGTCCGCGAACAGCCGGTCGCACAGCAGCTGGCGAGCCAGCACAAGGTGGACCTCATCGGGCGCGAGGTGGTCCGTCAGCTCGTCGTGCACGAACTCGTCACCAGGGCCGCGAAGCAGGAGGGCCTGACCGTCGACGAGACGCAGGTCGCCAAGGCGATGCAGCGGGATCCGCTGGCAGGCCAGGCGAGCACGGAGGCGCAGGATCCCTCGGCCGCCGTGACCGACGTGGTCAACCGCGTCCGCGACCACCGTGAGGCGCTCACCGACAATCTCCTGCTCGGGGAGCTCGCGCTGAAGTACCTGCCGAAGATGGCGACCACGGCGGACTTCGCACTCCCCGTCGTCGATCGTGACATGACGGCGGACGCGGCTCGCGCGCGTGCCGTCGCGGTGGCCAAGGAAGTCGCCGCGAACCCGAGCGCCGCGGCCTCGGTCTTCATGCGGGAGAAGCAGGCGAACGGCACCAAGGCCGGTTCGGACAAGTTCGTCGCACTGCAGTACGCCGGGACTCCGCTGACGGCCCTGTTCGGGGTGCCGGTCGGGACCGTCATCGCGGTGCAGACGAGCCCGAGCAGCGTGACGGGCTGGGCCGTCCTGGTGGTGCGGCAGCGGGAAACCGACAAGCCCCAGTCCGTCGACCAGACCGTCCAGCCCACTCCCGCGCTGCTCGCGGCGTTCGGCCGCAGCCTGCTCGCCCCGTACTTCAGCCAGCTCGACCTGCGTATCAACCCGCGTTACGGCGTATGGGATGTTGTGAGCATGGATCTCGCGCCGACCGAGGCAGCCACCAAGGGGGTCGTCCTGTTCCCCCACGGTGCCGCCGCCGTGCAACAGTGACGACATCGGCCGTCGTGGTCGCCCGCGGGGCGACGCTCCCGGCAGCCGCTCTCCCGCTTCTGCGTTCCCAGCCCGTGTACGCGGCCTCGGACGTGGATCCCGCGACCTTCGGCGTGCCCTCGGTCGCCGAGGCGCCGAGTACGCGGGGCATCGTCCTGATCGCCGCGTCGCGGTCCGAACCGGTCGCGGCGTCACTGGTCGCGGCCGGGGCCCAGGTGCTCGAAACGCCGGTGCCGCCGCTGGTCGAGGCCGTCGAGGTGATGGATCGCCTGCGCTCGCCGGGCGGCTGCCCGTGGGACGCGGTGCAGACCCACGAGTCGCTGGTGCAGTACCTGGTCGAGGAAACCTACGAACTGCTCGACGCGATCGAGGAGGGTGACCGGACGGCGCTGCGTGAGGAACTCGGCGACGTGCTGCTCCAGGTGCTGTTCCACTCGCGCGTCGCCGCCGAGCACGGGGAAGACCCGTTCGGCATCGACGACGTCGCACGCGGACTGGTCGAGAAACTGGTCGGCCGGCATCCGCACGTGTTCGCCGACGCGACGCGGATCGAGACGGCCGAGCACCAGGAAGTCAAATGGGAAGAGCTGAAACAGGTCGAGAAGCGCCGTGAGTCCATTGTGGACGGCGTCGCCCTCGGCCAGCCCGCCGCCGCGCTCGCGGGCAAGCTCGGCCAGCGGACCGGACGGGCTGGCATCCCGCTCGACCTCTTCCCGCAGGGCACCGACGTCGCCGCGCAGCTCTTCCGCGCCGCCGCCACCGCCCGCCGCGCCGGGATCGACCCCGAGGGCGAACTGCGTGGGCTGGCGAAACAGTTCGCCAGGAATGTCCGCGCCGCCGAACAGGCCGCCCGCGCCGCCGGACTCGAACCGACGACCCTGGAAGCCGACGGCTGGCGCAAGTTCTGGCCCTCCGCCTGAGCGCCGGGCGTGCGCGCTGGATCTGGGCGCTGAAGGAATGAACGGAAGATTCAGGACACCCTGAGCCCCCCTACCCAACAGCCTACGAGCAGGGTCCGACAAACGACGGGCCAGCGAGGGGACCGGGAGCACCGAGGGACGCCCCCGGTGCGTTGGACGCACCGAGGGACGCCCTTGTCACACCCACCGCACCGAGGGACGCCCTTGTCACACCCACCGCACCGAGGGACGCCCTTGGTGCATCGGAGGACGCGCCCCCGCATGTCGCGAACGCGTCGCCGGGGACGCTGAACGTCTCGAACGGCCCGTTCGGGACGCCGGAGCCGAGTCTCCCGGTACACAGGCCAGGTCCCGAACGACGCGTAACGGACGTTGGGCGTCCCGAACGACGCGTTCAAGACATCGTGGACGTCCCGAACCGCTGGGCGAGGTGGTGTCCCGAACGACGCGTTCGAGACGTTGAGCGTCCGGAACGCGTCGGCCAGGACAACCCCCAGCAAGCCGGGCTGCTCTTCGGGCCCGCGAGCAAGGGACCTTTGCTACCGCCCCCCCCGCCACAGTCCACACAGGACAAAGCGTCGTGTAAGCCCACAAGAGGGAGGGCTCCGGCCCGCTCGCTGGGCGTGAGGCCGAGACTC
>NZ_JBHYIQ010000006.1:120647-127951 GCF_042739895.1 Amycolatopsis sp. NPDC059021 | reverse complement strand
GAGTGTTTTACAAGAGACCGCCCGTAAGGTGGCCTTGACGGCATGACGTAACCCCCGAATAGGCCGGGGTCACTCGGAGGGGGCGACGATCGCGCCCTCGACGGAGTGGCGTTTCAACGCCTCCGCGACGAAGCCGCTCGCCTTCATCTCCTCCACGAACGCCGCCAACGTGGCCTGTGCCTCGGCGCCGCGTCCGGCGGGAGTGCCCATCGCCTGCTGGATCACCATGAACCGGCCCGGCAGCACCCGGACCCCCGGCGCCCGCGCCGCCTCCCGCTCCAGCACCTGCCGGATGCCCGCCGCCACCGTCACCGAACCCGAACGCAACGCCGCGATAGCGCCCGCGGCGCCCTGGAGCCGGACGATCTCCGCCTGCCGGATCTCCCGCGTCAGGAACAGGTCGTACGCACTGCCGGAACCGACGGAAATACGCTGCCCGGCCGCGTCGACCTGCGCGTTGCCGGTCAGCGGCGACGAATCCGGCACCAGGTAGGCGCCTTCGATGAGCACGTACGGCGCGGTGAACAACAGGCCTTCGCTCCGCGCCGGGTCGATGGCGAAGAAGCCGATGTCGGCCTGCTCGCCGCGCACCGCCTCGACCGACGCGGCGGCTTTCTCGAACACCACGAGTTCGACGTCCACACCGAGCCGCGCCGCGAACTCGCGGGCGAGGTCGACGGACACGCCGACCGGTTCGCCGCTCACCGCGTCCCTGCCCGCCAGGATCGGGTTGCCGAGGTTGATCGACGCGCGCAAGGTGCCGGCAGGAGCGAACGCCGGCACAAGATCGGAAGTGGTCATGCGAGCAGCCTACGTAACAGCAAAAGTGTGTGACGCAGAACACCATCGAGTGAGAACCTGTCACCGGATTTCGGCGTCTTGCCTGGTGTGAAGCGTGCACTAGGCGAGCTGGACGAGGAGAAACTCATCCGGCTCACAGCCAAAGGCGACCGCGCGGCGTTCGAGGAGTTCTACCGCCGCACGTCGCCGTGGCTCATCGTGCGTCTGCGCCGCCGGTGCTCCGACGAGCAGGTGGTCGCCGATGTGCTGCAAGAGACCTACCTCGCGGTGTGGCGGGCCGCCGGATCGTTCGCCGGCAGCGTCACCGGGGGCAGCGCCGTCGGCTGGGTGTGGACCATCGCCGCGCGCCGCCTCGTCGACGCCTTCCGCCGCCGGGCACACCACGCCCAGCCACCACCCCAGGCCATGGCCGTGGAACTGGCACCCGCGGCCGAGGACGAAGCGCTGGCCACCACGGTCGGCGACGACGTCGGTGACGCACTGCGCCGCCTCGCTCCCGAACTTCGTGCTGTACTGCAGGCGATGGTCCTGGACGGCCTGACCGTCCGTGAGACGTCGATCCTGCTCGGATTGCCGGAGGGAACAGTCAAAACCCGTGCACGCAGGGCGCGGATCGCCATGCGGGAGGCCATGTCATGAACGCCGAACACGCTTCGGCCGCGTTGATCACCAGATACGTTCGCGGCGAAGAACTCGCCGGTGACGCCGTCTGGGCGCTGGAATCCCACCTCGAAACCTGCGCGGACTGCCGGGGCAGGCTCGCCGAGGTCGACACTCCGGGCACGCTCACGGCGCTCGAGAGCGTCTGGTCCCGGCTGGAGCCGGAACTCGCCCGGACGACTCCGGCACGGCACCGGCGTGCGGCCTGGCTCAGCACCTGGGTGACCCCGGTGATGCTGCCGTGGCTGCTGATGGCCCTGCTGGTCGTCGTCGCGGCCGTGGCCATGGACCGGTTGTGGCAGGGCGAGGACGGCATCTCGTTCGTGCGGCTCTTCGCGCCGATCCTGCCGGTGCTGGGAGTCGCGGCCGCGTGGACCCGCGGCGTCGACCCGGCGTACGAGCTGACCGCGGCGACCCCGCGGGCCGGGCTCTACCTCGTGCTCAGGCGGACGGCCGCCGTGCTGGTCGTGGTGTTCCCGCTGCTTCTGCTCGCCCAGTGGGTGACCGGCGGCAGCATCGCGATGAGCCTGCTGCCCAGCCTCGCCTTCACCACCGGCACGCTCGCGCTCGGCGGCGTCATCGACATGGCCAAGGCGGCGTACACGCTGATCGGGATCTGGTCCGTCATCGTGATCGCGCCGACCGTGACCTACCAGCGCGAAACGTTCCTGTTCAGTGAGGCGTGGCTGCCGATGTGGGCCGCCGCCCTGGCCGTCACGGCGATCGTCATTGTGCTGCGGCGCGGTGCTTTCACGCGACTCAGCGCGCGGCGAGCATGAGAAGAGGGGAAGATGTGATGCGTCCGGTGAGTGCCGCGGAAGTCGCTCCGGCGACCTACGCGCAGGAGATCCACGCGGAAGGACTCCAGGTCAGGGTCGGCAGGCGAAAGCTCGCCGTCGACGGCTTGGATCTCGCGCTGGGCGTGGGAGTACACGGCCTTCTCGGCCCGAACGGGGCCGGGAAGACCACGCTGATCAGGGCACTGGCCACGGTGCTCCGGCCGGCGGGCGGCAGGCTGGTGTTGCTCGGTGAGTCGATCGGGGGACGCATCGATCAACGCAGCCTCCGTCGCCGGATCGGCTACCTGCCGCAGGACTTCGGTTTCTACAAGCGCTTCACGGTGCGCGAGTTCGTCGAGTACCTCGCCTGGCTCAAGGAGATGTCCAAAAAGGACATCCCGGCCGCGGTGCAGCGCGCGATCGACCGCGTCGGCCTCACCGACCGCGCCGACGACCGGATGAAAACGCTTTCCGGGGGCATGGTGCGCCGCGCGGGCATCGCGCAGGCGATCGTCAACGACCCGGACATCCTGCTGCTCGACGAGCCGACCGCGGGCCTGGACCCGATGCAGCGCGTCCGGTTCCGTGAACTCCTCCAGGAGATCGGCCAGGACGCCTGCGTCGTCGTCTCGACACACCTCGTGGAGGACGTCGCGGCCGCCTGTACCGACGTCGTCCTCTTCGCCGAAGGCAACCGCGTTTTCCAGGGCACTCCGGACGATCTCGCCGCCGCGGGCAGCCCCGACGACATCGGCGACAGCCCGATCGAGCGCGGCTACTCCGCGATCCTCGGCGGCGACCGAAAGCGGGGGAACTGGTGAACACGCGCATCCTGCGTATCGAACTGCGTCGTACGATCGCGCCGTGGACGGCGCTCATACTTCTCGTGGTCGCGATCTTCACTGTGTACGCGATCCGAGGGCCGATCCTGAACTCGCCCGCGGCCTGGGCACGGGAGTGGACGTCCTCCGCGCTGTGGACCCGCATGCTGCTGGTGTACCTGCTGCCGATCGTCATCGGCGCCGGAGCGCTGCAGGGCATGCGCGACAGCCGGTCCGGCACCGTGGAACTCCTCGGCACGACACCGCGTCCTGCCTGGCACCGCGCGGCGAAACTGGCGGGACTTCTCGCCGGTCTTTCTTTTCTGGCATACGCGGTGGTCTTCGGCATCGCGGCGGCGCAGGTCGTCGCCCGCGGCGGCTACTTCTCGTTCGCCTGGCTCCCGGCGTTCCTGGTCGGTGGGCTGGCGGTCGTCGCCGTGGCTTGTATCGGGCTCGGCGCCGGGCGCGCACTGCCTTCCCCGATCATCGCGCCGGTCCTCGCGGTCGTGACATTCGTGGTCGAGGCGGCGCTGTACCTGTCCTTCTTGAACAGCACTTTCGGCGAGGGCTTCCTGCCCAACCAGGTCTCGTTGCTGGCGCCGGCGTTCGCGGACCCGCAGACCGTCTTCGCGACCACGGCCACCTCAGTCGACATTGGACAGACACTGTGGTTCCTCGGTCTCGCCGTCACCGGTCTTCTTCTGCTCGTGGTGAAATCCGTCCGGGTCAAGGTGTTCGCACTCGCTCCGATGGCGCTCGGCGCGCTGATCGCGATCCCGCTGTTCCCGGCTTCGCCGGCGGACGACCTGGTCTTCGATCGTGCTGCCGCCGAGCTGGTGTGCGACGGGCCCGTCTGCGTGACGCGAGTGCACGAGGACAGGCTCGCCGAACTGGTGGGCCCTGGCCGGGAAACCTTGCGGCTGCTGGCGAAACTGCCGGGCGCCCCGACCAGGGTCGTGGAATCGTCGGCGCCCGCGTCCTTCCGCGACGTGATGCCGCGCGACCCGGGGACAGTGTTCGTCGACCTCCAAAGCTACTTGGGTCAGCACACGGCCCCGGCCAATCTTCCCCGCGTCCTGGTCGGTGGGGCAGGAGTCTCGTCGTGCTTTTCGGTGCAGCGCGACGAGCCGAGGGAGTTCGCCGCGCGCGTCGTCGCCGCCGCGTGGTTCATCGGGGACCTGAAGCCTTTCCATGCGGGCTCGTACTCCGATCAGCGGGCGGCGCCGATCGCGGAGGCGGCTTGGCACGCTCTGCGAGCGCTGCCGGAGCCGGAGCAGCAGACGCGGATCCTGGCTCTGCGGCAGGCGCTGCTCACCTGTCATGGCGACGCGCTGGACGCGCTGGTGCCGGGTATCGGCAGGTGAGCGCCATCACCTCAGACGTCTGAGGACTTCTGTTAGGCTCGCCCCGACACGGGAGGCGAGATGGCGGGACTGACACACGGGCCGGTGGTGCCCCAGGTCGAACGCCTGCTGCGCGAGATGCTCCGCGAGAAGCGCTGGGGCGCGGGCGGCCGGCTGCCGAACGAGGTCCAGCTCGCGGCCGAACTCGGTGTCGGGCGCTCGTCGGTGCGGGAGGCGATCCGGCTGCTCGCGCGCGACGGCTGGGTCGACGTCCGGCACGGTTCGGGAACCTTCGCCGCCCGGGAGATCCCCGTCGACGTCGGCCGGATGCTGCGCCGCGCGGAACTGCTGGAGCTGCACGAAGTCCGCCGGGCACTGGAGGTCGAAGCCGCGCGCCTCGCGGCGAAACGCATCCGGCGCGAGGACGTCGCCGGGTTGGCGGCGCGGCTGGACAAGCGGCAGGCGCACCTCGAGGACAGCCCGGCCGCGTTCGTCGACGCCGATCTCGACTTTCATCGCGGCGTCGTCGAGCTGTCCGGAAACGCTGTGCTGCTGGGCCTTTTCGACTCCGTCCGGCCACGGTTGCGCGAGGCGCTGACCGACATGGTCGCCCACGAGGCGGGCCTGCCGGATCAGTCGTGCTCCCACGCCGAGCTGCTGACCGCGCTCGAAAACGGCGACCCCGAAGCCGCTATCGCGGCCACGGTGTCCAATGTGGACACGATCATGGACTTTCTCCGTGCGAAACAAGGGGATGATCGATGACCGCCGTGCTGCGAATCGACGACGTCGATTTCGTCCGTGACGGCAACTACCTGCTCGACAGCGTTTCGCTGACCGTCCGGCAGGGCGAGCACTGGGCCCTGCTCGGGGCGAACGGGGCGGGCAAGAGCACGCTGCTGGGCCTCGCCGGGGCCGTCGCGCATCCGACGCGGGGCGTGGTCGAGGTGCTGGGGCGGCGGCTCGGCCGGGTCGACATGCGGGAACTGCGCTCGTACCTCGGGCACGTCAACCCGCGGCATCCGCTCCGAACGCCGTTGACCGTGCGGGAAGTCGTGCTCACCGGGCTGACCAACACCACCGAGCTCGTCCCGCGCTGGGCACCCACGGCCGAGCAGGCCGCGCACGCGGACGAGCTCATCGGCCTGCTCGGCCTGGACCGGCGCGGCGCGGCCACGTGGCCGGTCCTTTCCCAGGGCGAGCGCGGCCGGGCGCTGATCGCCCGAGCGCTCATGCCCGAGCCGCGGCTCCTGCTGCTCGACGAACCCGCGACCGGCCTCGATCTCGCTGCCCGCGAACAATTGCTGACCGCCATCGACCGGCTGCGCGGCGAACACCCGTCGCTGGCGACGGTGCTGGTCACCCACCACCTCGAGGAACTGCCCGCGACCACCACACACGCCTTGCTGCTACGCGAAGGGCGTTGCCTAGCCTCGGGCACCGTCGACGAGGTGCTGACCACCGACCAGGTGAGCAAATGCTTCGATCACCCGGTCCGGATCACCCGCCGCGAGGGGCGCTGGGCAGCCCGCGCCTGACGCCGGCCGCCCGCCCGCGGATTCGTACGTTTCCCGTGCCGCCCGCCGGAATTCCGGGATCGACGGATGCCGGGCGGTCTTCAGCCAGGCGAGCGCCGCGGTACACGGCGGCAGATCGCGGACGGGGAGATACCTGATTCCCGGGCGCGGATAGAGCTCGGCCGCCTCGGCGGGCACGAAGGCGATGACCTCGTCGAAGAGGACAGCCGCCAGCAACTCCTCCACACTGGTGACCTCGTGGCCGGAGTAGTGGACGGGGCTGCCGCCAGGGCGGGGGTCCGCCGCCCAGAACCGGCGCCACACCTCGGGGACGGTGTCCGAAACCCCGGCCACCACCTGCCCCGCCAGATCCGCGAGCGTGATCTCCGGCCGGTCGGCCACGGGTGCGCGGCCGGCCACGCACAGCAGCCGCGGAGTGGTGGAAACGGGCTGCGCGCACACGCCGGCAGGCACCGGAAGATAGCCGAAGACCAGGTCGAACGTCCCGTTCGCCAACCCGGCGAGCTGACCGGCGAGATCCGCGGTGACGATCCGGACGACGAGCCGGGGACACCGTGCCCGCACCGCGCCGAGAACGGCGCGGGTCGACGCCAGCGCCGCCGAGGCCTCGAACATCGCCACGGTGACGACGTTCGCCTCCCGGCGGCTCCGTTCCGCCGTGGAACGCAGATGATCGACCGAGGCGACCACCTGGGCCGCGTGGGTGAGCAACGCGCTCCCGGCGGCCGTCAACCGGACATTCCGGCTGTCGCGGTGCACCAGGCTCAGTTTCAGCCTGCGCTCCAGCGCGGAGATCTGCCTGCTCAACGCCGGCTGGGTGACGAACAATCGCGCCGCCGCGCGGCCGAAGTGCAGTTCCTCCGAAAGAACGAGGAACATTCGTAGTTGATGAACCGTCGGATCATGGCCATTGGTGATCATTTCCCCCTGCCCTCCCGACCCATATATTACAGATCATCGTTCGACGCGAAAGCGGCATGATCGACGAGCGGTGCCGGTCCGGCTCCGTGGCTAGACTCGCTTCCGGCGGGGTACGGAATTCGGCACCCCCGCCATCGGGGGGAGTAATCCATCGCTCGGGGGATGCGATGTGGCGTAATGCGTCTCGCGGGTGTCCCGTCGAAAAATGACCCGAAAGTACGCCCGAAACAACAACGGGAGGAACAATGGCGAATTCACGCGCGCGCACCGCGGCAGGCGCTCTGGTGATCGGATCCACCGCCCTTTTCGCGCTCACCCAGGTAATGGCGGGCACCGCCGGCGCGTCGGGGGGGGGGGGGGGCGGGGGCGCGGGGGGGGGGGGGGCGGCCGCGGCCCCCCCCCCCCCCCACCCCCCGCGCCGCCAACGAACACACCAACCCA
>NZ_JBHYIQ010000006.1:119970-120637 GCF_042739895.1 Amycolatopsis sp. NPDC059021 | reverse complement strand
CGCGCGGCCGCGGGCGCGCGCCCCCACCCCCCGACGCCCCCCCCCCCCGCGCCGGGGGCCCCCCCCGCGCGCGCCCGCCCCCCCCGCGCGCGCCGCCCCCCCCGGGCGAAGGCGGCCGGCGTGCACACGCTCAACGCCGGGCTGTTCATCAACGCCAACAGCGGGAAGTGCCTGGAGATCGTGGATTCCAGACAGGACAACGGTGCGCGGGCCCAGCAGTGGGACTGCGTCGGCCAGGCCGGTGCCTTCTGGAACCCGGTCGACCGAGGCGACGGCACGATCTCGTACGTGAACCCGAACAGCGGGAAGTGCCTGGAAATCGCGGATTCCCGGGGTGACAACGGCGCCCCGGCCCAGCAGTGGGACTGCGTCGGCATCCCCACCCAGGCGTGGCGCCTGGTCTCCGACGGTGCCGCCGGTGGCTGGCGGGTCGTCAACGCCAACAGCGGGAAGTGCCTGGAGATCGTCGATTCCCGGCGGGACAACGGTGCGCGGGCGCAGCAGTGGGACTGCGTCGGCATCGGGACGCAGGCCTGGCACGGCTGAGCCCCGCGGGCGCGGGCCGCCCCCCCCCCCCCCCCCCCCCCCCCCCCCCCCCCGGCGCGGCGCCGCGCCGCCGGGGGCGGGTGGGGTGCTGGGGGGGCGCGGGGGGGGGGCGCGCGCGCCA
>NZ_JBHYIQ010000006.1:92925-119960 GCF_042739895.1 Amycolatopsis sp. NPDC059021 | reverse complement strand
GGGGGGCCGCCGGGTGTGGTCGGGGGGGCGCTGGGGCCCGCCCGCGGCGGGCGGCGCCCGCCGGGGGGCCCCCCCCCCCCCCCGGCCCCCCCCCCCCCCGCCACGGTGCCGGGTGGCCCGCTCAGACGTCGCGGTTGTTCGGGACGAGGTCGAGCGGGTCGTGATCGCCGTCCTCGATGCCCATGCTGATGATCCGCTGGGGATGGATGCGGATCACCGCGCCGTCGAGGTGACCGTCCGGGGCGAACACGCCGGGGATCGCCTCGCCGCGGCCCCGGATCTCGAGACAGCGGATCCGCATCGGCTCCAGCGACGGCCGGTCGTCGACCACGAACGCCACCTGACCGTTGGCCGCGACGTTGCGGTACTTCCTGCTCTTGGCCAGGTTGTACCCGGTGACGTCGATGGCCTCGGCCTCGGGATTCCAGGTGAAGGCGACCGGGCTGACCTGCAGCGTCCCGTTCGGCTGCGCGGTCGCGATCCGGCCGAGCGGCTGGGTGGACAGGTACTCGATTTCGGCATCGGTGAACATGCCCTCAGCGTCCAACTTCAAGTTCCCTTGAAGTCAAGCCGGGATCAGCACGAGGTGAAGTCGCCGGGCGGGACCCACCGGGCGCCGGGGAAGAAGATCCGGCCCTCCGGGCGGTACTGCTTGCCCATCGCGACGGTCCACGAGGTCGAGAAGGTCTGCGTGTCCAAGGGCTGATAAGCCTTCCACACGGCGGTTTTCTCGTCGCGCCAGTAGCCGAAGACGTTGTCCGGCAGGGTCCGGATGATGTACCCGAGGTACTCGTCGCGGCGGATCTTCGTGCTGCCCGCGGCGTCCGCGTCGGCGTCGGCGGACAGGATCGCCCCGGAGATGTGGTCCACGTGATCGGTGTTCGGCGCCGGGTCGCGATGGCCGAGGCTGTTGTGCGTCCGGATGTAGTCGGGCCGGATGGTGTCGATGATCGAGCCGAGCATGCCGACGAACGAGTCCTTTGTGTACGGAGCGCGGCCGTCGATCGGCTGGGCGACGTAGGCCGGGAGGTGCAGCATCCGGAACAGATCGCCGCAGGGATCGCCGTGCCCGCCGTCCGCGGCGTGCACGAAGGTGAAGACGAGGTGCACATCGGTGCCGTTCAACCGGTTCGTCGCCAGGTCGTGACCGCCGAAGGACATCGGCTCGTAGGTCCATTGGTTGGCCCGGTGCGCCGCCCGCGCGTAGGCGGCGCGCTCGCCTTGGATGCGCTTGTCGGCGTAGGCGAGGTTGCCGGGCGGGGTCTCGCCGGCGGTGAGGTAGACGATCCAGACCGCGTAGCCCGCTTGGACGTCCGACGTGATGTCCGGGCTCATGAACAACAGATCGTCGTCCTCATGGGAACTGAACGTGAGGGTGGTCGCGGCGGGGGCGGCCTGCGCCGCACCGATCATCGGAGTAGCGGTGAGAGCACTCGTCGTGACGATCAGTGCGGCGGCGATGGGGAGCAGACGGGACATGGCGGCCCCTCTCCTGGTGACGATAGGTACCAAGAGGTGGGCAAACGAGTGAAGATCGTTACGCTACAAGGAATGCGGAGGCGAAATCGTGACTTTCCGGGGCCTGCCCGGAACGGTCCTCACCCGAACAGTGCCTCGCCCCAGTAGCCCTTGTCCGACACGCCGGGCGGGATGGCGAAGTGCGCGGAGCCGGTGTGCTGGATGTACTCCATCATCGCGTCCTTTGTGGACAAGGCCTGCTGCATCGGGACGAACTGCTTGCGGCTGTCGCGGTTGAACGCCAGGAAGAACAGCCCGGCCTCCAGATGCCCGACGCCGTCCGAGCCGTCGACGAAGTTGTAGCCGCGACGCAGGATCCGCGCACCGTTCAAGGTTTCGTGCGAGGCGAGCCGGATGTGCGAGTCCTCGGGGAGCATCGGCTGCCCGTCCTTGCCGCCGACGTGCAGGTCGACCGGGTCGAACTCGGCGGCCTGCCCGAGCGCCGCGCCGTCGCCCTTCTTGCGGCCGATGATCTCCTCCTGGCCGGTCAGGCGTTCGCGGTCCCAGGTCTCGATGTGCATGCGGATCCGGCGCGCCACCAGGTAGGTGCCGCCCGCCATCCACGCCTGGCCGTCCGCGGCGTCGGCCCACACCTGATCGCGCAGCAGGTCGGTGTCCTCGGCCTTGATGTTGTTCGTGCCGTCCTTGAAGCCGAACAGGTTCCGCGGCGTGGTCTGCGTCCGGGACGTCGACGAGCTGCGGCCGAAGCCGAGCTGCGACCAGCGGACCTCGGTGACGCCGAACCCGAGCCGGACGAGGTTGCGCACCGCGTGCACGGCGACCTGCGGGTCGTTCGCGCACGCCTGGACGCACAGATCGCCGCCGCTGCGCTTCGGGTCGAGCTTGTCCTGGGGGAACAACGGAAGATCGATCAGCTGCTCCGGGCGTTTCGAGGCGAGCCCGAACCGGTCGTCGAACAGCGACGGGCCGAAGCCGATGGTCAGGGTGAGCGACGACGCGGGCAGGTCGAGCGCCTCGCCGGTGTCCCCCGGCGGGGCCTCGGCGTTGCCGCCGATGGCCCCGTTCGGGACGACCTCCTGGCCCGCGGTCATCCGGCGCGCGGCGTCGGTCCAGGTGCGCAGCAGCTTGACCAGCTTCTCGCGGTCCTTTGTGGTCACATCGAGGGCGGCGAAGTGCAGGTTCTGCTGCGTGGGCGTGGTGATGCCCGCCTGGTGCGCACCGTGGAAGTCCACGGTGCTGACCGCGGCCTGTGCGGAACTCTCCCCGCCCAGCCTGTCGATGCCGATCCCCGTCGCCACCCCGGCGCCCGCCAGGGCGGCCCCCGCTCCCGCCAGGCCGAACAGCTTGCGGCGGGAGACGCGGGCGCTGTCCTCACTCATTTGGACACTACCTCCGCGACCTTGCTCAGCGGCTCGCCCAGCGCGTCCACCGCCGAGGCGAACTGCTTGACCTTCTCCGGGGCCAGATCGGTGTAGGGCTTGAACCCGTCCCCGCTGCGCTGCTCGTCGAGCTGTCGCTGCACGTTGCCGAACTCCTTGTCCAAAGTGGCCAGCAACGTGGCGTCCTTCTGCTGCAGGATCGGGCGCAGCGCGTTGATCGCCGCCTTCGATCCGTCCACATTGGCCTGGAAGTCCCAGAGGTCGGTGTGCGAGAAGGTCTCCTCCTCGCCGGAGATCTTCTTCGTCGCGACCTCGTCCAGCAGTTCCTTCGCGCCGTTGGCGAGGTCGAGCGCGCTCAGCTGCAGGCCCTTCGCCTTGCCGATCAGGTCCTTGACGTCGGTGAGCAGCTTGTCCGCGATCTGCCCGCTGTCGGGCTGCAGCCCGGTCTTCCACAGATCCTTCTCCAGGCGGTGGAACCCGGTGAACTGCTTGCCCTCCTCGACGTCGGCCTCGCGGGCGTCGATCGCCGGGTCGAGGTCGCCGAACTTCTCGGCCACCGGCTCGATCCGTTCGTAGAAGACGCGGGCCGGCGCGTAAGCGGCCTTCGCCTCGTCGGCCTTGCCCGCCTTGACCGCGTTGACGAACTTGGTCGTGCCGTCCTCCAGCGCGGTGGCGTTGTTCGCGACGTACTCGGCGTAGCTCTTGGTCGCCTGCGCCTTGAGCGCGTTCGCGTCGTTCTGCTTGGGGGCGCCGCCGGTGACGGTGAACTCGCTGCGGATGCCGTTGCCCGCCATGCCCGGCTTGCACGTGGCCTGGTACTTGCCCGCGTCGGCGACCTCGACGATCAGCTTGCGGTTCAGGCCCGGCGCGATGTTCTCGACCTCGCCCATGATCCGGTCGCCCTCGGCGTAGAGGTAGAACTCGGTGACCTTGGTGCCCTTGTTGGTGACCTCGAAGGTCAGGTTCCCGGCGTTGGCCTTGCTGGCCGACACCGTGCACGCGGTGTCGGTGGCTTCCACCTTGATCGGGCCTGCGGCGGCGCCCGCGGTGTCCTCCTTGCCACCGCAGGCGGTGAGCGCCACCAGGGCGCCGGCACCGAGAACGGCCAGCGGGAATCGACGGGTGTTGCGCACGGTCACTCCTTAGCGGTAGCCACGGCGGACGCCGGGGCGGTTTTCTTGCCGGCCTTGACCGGCCTGAGGAACAGCGGCAGCACGATGACGACGTAGGCGACCCAGGCGATGGCCTGCAGCACGGTCGTCTGCTGTGAATAGTTGAAGATCCCCTTGAGCAGCGCGCCGTACCAGGACGTCTCGGGCAGCGCGTTCGACGCGTCGAAGGCGAGTGTGCCGATGCCCGGCAGGAATCCGGCCTCCTGCAGGTCGTGCAGGCCGTAGCCGAGGACCCCGGCGGCGACGAACACCAGCAGTACGCCGGTGATCAGGAAGAACTTGCCGAGGTCGAAGCGCACCGCGCCGCGATAGAGCAGGTAGGCCAGCACGATCGCGGCGGCGATGCCGACGGCGAAGCCGATCAGCGGCTGCGCGGTGTCCGACTGCGCGGTCTGCACGGCGGAGTAGAAGAACACCGCGGTTTCCAGGCCCTCGCGCCCGACGGCGAGGAACGACAGCACGAGGACGGCGAGCGGGCCGACCTTGAGCGCCTCGTCCATCTTCCCGCGCAGTTCGGCGGCGATACTGCGGGACGCCTTGCGCATCCAGAAGATCATCGCGGTGACGAACACGACGGCGACGATGGACAGGCTGCCGCCGAGCAGTTCCTGGTGCTGGAAACTCAGCTGGGCGGTGGTGTAGGTGAGGATCGCGCCGACCGCGACGCTCAGCAGCACCGCCGCGCCGACGCCGGGCCACACCCACCGCAGCGCGGACCGCCGGTCCGTCTTCACCAGGAACGCGACGAGGATGCTGACCACGAGGGCGGCTTCCAGACCTTCGCGCAACCCGATCAGTGCGCTCGAGAACAACACCGCTCCGCCTCCTCGCGTCCCTGCATTCGACGTGACGGTTTTAGGTAAGGCTCACCTGTAAGTCCAGTAGAGGGTAAGCCTTGCCTAACGTGGTGAACCGGGCAAAAAGGACCGAAGATCCGGATTAGGTTAGGGTAACCGCAGGTCAGGACGCTGCGGAGCGGTTCGATAACGAAATGTGTGAGCTACGTTCCGGTCGCCGATTTTTTACCGTCTGCTTGCCGGAAGTGGCTTTCCGGTTCCCCCTCGCGGGTGGGCACGTAACCTGAACGGGTGGCCGAACCGACCCAGCCGATCGCCGCCCCTCCGCTCCCGCCCCCGCACCTTCCCCCGCCTCGTCGGTCCCTCGGCCGGGTGATCCTGGTGCTCGCGCTGGTGGCGACGGCGGTGGTGCTGCTCGTGACCGTCGGGATGCGGCAGCCCGCGGTCGAACCGCCGCCCCCACCCGCGTTCGTCGTCGAAGAGCAGCGCCCGAAGCCGGGGGAGGGCATCCCGCGCGCGGGACTCGCGGCGCCGCCGGACCGCCCGGAGGTCTCGGATCAGGCCGAACTCGACGCGTGGGCGGGGCGGGTCGCGGACAAGACGCAGGTGTCGGCGCGGGTGCTCGCGGCGTATGGCCGGGCCGAAATGTGGATGGCGCGGCAGAAGCCGTCGTGTCATCTGTCGTGGACGTTCCTCGCCGGGATCGGCAGGGTCGAATCGCGGCACGGCCGGTTCGGCGGCGCCGAGATCGGTGCGGACGGCCGCGTCACCAAACCGATCATCGGCCCCGCCCTCGACGGCTCGCCGGGCGTGCAGGCCGTGCGGGACACCGACGGCGGCAAGCTCGACGGCGACACGACCTGGGACCGTGCGGTCGGCCCGATGCAGTTCGTGCCCGTGACGTGGCGGAAGTACGCCGAGCGGGCCAATGGCGACGGCGGGGAGCCGGATCCGCAGAACATCGACGACGCCGCCTTCACGGCCGCGCGTTACCTGTGCTCGGCCGGGGACGACCTGGCGACGCCCGTCGGGTGGTGGCACGCGGTGCTGTTCTACAACCAGGCCGTGACGTACGGGCAGGACGTGTTCAGCGGTGCCGACGCGTACGCGGCGGCCAGCCTCCAGCCTTAGTCCTGGCCCATGCGCCACATTGGGGTTTTGTCGGTAGGTGCTTTCCCTGGGGCAGGGTGGTGTGGTGAAGGGGTCCTTCGCGGCGTTGAGCGCTGTGAAGGAGGCCTTCGCGGCATGCGGTGGGGCCGGGGTGCGTGTCGTGAACGCTCCGTTCGGGACGTTCATCGTCGGCATCGGAGCGTTCGCGACATCGGGCGAATGGAGTCGGCTCGTGCGCAGGGAAGTCCGAGGGACGCCCTGGGTGCATCCACCGCACCCAGGGACGCCCTTGTCGCACCCCAGGCGCCCTACAACACCTCCGGCAACACGCACGGCCCCAAAACTCTTTAGCGAGAAAACCTCACTACGGCATTGGGGCCCATGCGGCAGGCACCTCACTGGCCGGGCGCCGCCGCGAGTTCGCGGGCGGCGTCGTCGGAGGGGGCCCGGCCGCTGCGGCGTTCCCGTGCTTCCAGCCCTCTCGCGAGCCGGGAAAGCGCGTGGTTGACCAGGAAGTAGACCAGTGCGAGCACCAGGTAGGTCTGGATCAGCAGGTGGTTGTAGCCGGCCAGCGTCTTGCCGTGGAACAGCAGATCCGCGTAACTGACGAGGTAGCCGAACGCGGTGTCCTTGACGATCCCGGCGAACTGGCCCACCAGTGACGGCGTCACCCGGCGCAGCGCCTGGGGGAAGACGACGTGCCACAGCGCGCCCGTCCTGGTCATCCCGAGCGCCAGTGCCGCCTCGCCCTGGCCGCGGTCGAGGGAGAGGATGCCGCTGCGGAAGATCTCGCCGAACTGCGTCGCCCGGTACACCGTGATCGCGGCGACGATCATCCACAGTGGACTCATGGACAGTCCGAGCGGCGGCAGCGCGAACAGGACGACGTAGATCAGCAGCAGCCCGGGGAGTACCCGGATCACTTCCATGTACGCCCTGGCGAGGAACGCGACCGGGCGTGGCCCGGAGACCCTGGCGAACGCGAGCAGCAGGCCGAGCGCCGCGGCGAGCACAGTGGACAGTGCCGTGGCGAGTGCCGTGCCGCCGAGGCCTTGCAGCAGGTACCCGATGACCGGCCAGGTGCCGAACGGGCGCCACCGGCCGAACGCGAGCTGGCCGTGGCCTGCGAACTTCAGCAGCGCCACCGCGAGCACCGCGACGCCGAGTAGAATCGACGCCACGGTGGCGACTTTGATCCGCCGCCGGGTTTTCGGCCCCGGGACGTCGAAGAGGGCGTCGCTCATCGGTGGATCACCATCCTGCGCTCCAGTCCGCCGCCGATCGTGGAGACCAGCACCGCCAGCGCCGCGTAGCAGAGCCCGGCGCCGGTGTAGACGAGAATCGGCTCAGCGGTGCGGAAGTTGATCCGGTTCGCCGCCTCGGTCAGGTCGAGCAGGCCGACCGTCGCGGCGAGCGCGGTCTCCAGCACGAGCGTGATGGTGATGTTGGTCAGCGGCTGGATGGTGCCGCGGAATGCTTGGGGCAGCACGATGTCCGTGAGCAGCCGACGGGTGCCCAGCCCCAGCGCGCGAGCGGCTTCCGCCTGTCCCTTCGGCACCGCGTTCACCCCGGAGCGGATCGCCTCGGCGTAGTAGGAACCTTGGTAGAGCGAGGAAGCCAGGACCACGCTGGCGAACGCGCCGAACTCGACACCGGTTTCCGGCAGCGCGAAGAACACCAGCGCGAGCCAGAGCAGCAACGGGATGCTCTGGAACACTTCGACGTAGGCGGTGCCGAACAGGCGCAGCGGCCGCACCGGGACGATCCGGCAGGTGACCACGACGGCGGCCACCACCGCGGCGCCGAGGAAGGAGGCCCCGGCCAGTTCCACGGTGGTCAGCACGCCCTTGCCGAACTCGCCGAGGGACTCGGTCAGCTGGCTCATTTCCGCGTGCGCCGGATCCGTCAGAGCCCGGGAACGTCGCCGATCTTCGGTGGCTCCGGAACATCGGGGAGCGCTTTGCCGAACGTCTCCTTGTACGCCTCGTGCCAGAGCTTGGCGTCCTCGATCTTCTTCAGCCAGTCGTTGACGAACTTCTTGAACGTGTCGTCACCGTGCCGGACGCCGATGCCTTCGGCCTCCGGGACGAACACCCGCGCGTCGGCCACCTTGATCCTGTTTTCGGTGTACGCGGCGCCGGCGAGTGCGACGAGGTCGCTGGCGAACGCGTCGCCCCGGCCCTGGACGAGCGCCTGCACGGCTTCCTGGGTGCTCGGGAACTGCTGAACGCTCGCGGTGCCCGGCGCGACGGTCTTGAGTTCGTCGACCGCGCTCGACCCGGACAGCACGAGCACCTTCTTGCCGTTGAGGTCGGCGGCCTTGGTGATGTCGCCGGTGCTCTTCAGCGTGGCGATCGCGGTGCCGGAGGTGAAGTACGGTCCGGCGAATCCGACCTTCGCGGCGCGTTCGGGCTTGATGCCGTACGCCATGAAGATCGTGTCGACGGTGCCGTTGCTCAGCAGTGCCTCGCGGGTTTGCGGCGTGCCGTTGACGATCCTGCGGTTCGGGGTGCCGACGATGTATTTGGCGAGCATCTTGCTCAGCAGCGCGTCGAAGCCCTCGGCCTCGCCGGTGGCCGGATTCTGCTGGGAGAGCAGCGGGGTGTCCAGCACGCTGCCGACGAGCAGTTCGCCGCGTTTCCTGATGGCCTGTGCCGTCGGGCTCGCGGCCAGCTCGGCTTCGGTGGCCACCGGGGCGCGATCGACGATGCCCTGCGCGGCCTGCTGCCCGCCCGGCACCGCGTTCTCCCCGCCGGAGCAGCCGGACACGGCGCCGATCGCGAGGATCGTGCCGAACGCCGCGATCTTCCTGCGCGCCGATGACGCCAGATTCATGAGGTCCCCCGCTCTGTCCCTCGGCTGATTTCGCAGAATGGACCAGTCCACCGGGCGTCGTCAAGTGATCACGGCGGGCCGTATTTCGTTGGGGGGTATGGGAATTCGAGGTGATTCGAAAGGGTGCGCGGTTTCGCGCGGTCAGGCGGCGGCGTGCGCGGTGCCGTGCGGAGCGCGCGCGTGCCGGGCGGCCGTGGTCGCGGCCGGGCGGCGGCGCACCGGGAAACGCTGGGCGAGGTCGACCAGCGCCGGGGTCACCGCCATGAGCACCAGCAGGAACAGGCCGGCGAACGCGCCGATCGTCGCGAAGATCGTCATGATGTCCTCCTCCAGGACTCCGGTCCGGCTGCCTCTTCGGCGGCCTGGAACCAGAATCGCCGGCAGGTGCCCTCTTCCGGATCGGCCGACCGGCCGGTGCGTACCGGCCGACCGGTCATCTCGCCGATCGGGCGCCGGGTCAGGAGTCGCCGAGCGCGATCCGGGCGTTGACCTCGCTGATCGCCTCGAGGTATTCCGGCACCGGGTTCATGGCCGAGGCCATGCGCAGCTGCGTGAGCGCCTCGGCCAATCGGCCGAGGCGTTGCAGGGTCCGGCCGAGCACGAACCGTGCGTAGTGATCGGTGGGGTCGAGTTCCAGCACCCGGGTGAAGGCGCGTTCGGCCCGTCGCAGCTGTGCGGAGTGGAAGTAGGCGCGGCCGGCGAGCAGCTGGACGCTCGGCTTGTCCGGTTCGTCGTCCAGCAGTGGTTCGAGTGCTTTCAGCGCGTCGAGCGGTCTGCGCTGCCCGATGAGGGTTTCGGCCTGTCGGAAGGCATAAAAGTTGGACTCGCCAGAGGGCTCGGGTAGTGCAGCGGCGTCCGTCATAGTCACCCTCACGATACTCGGTGGACGGGGTGTTTCTCGACCGTTGGACGGGGCGTGATGGACTGTCGCGTCATGAGCAGCGACCAGACCGACGGCTATCTGGGCCTCGCGCCGTACCTCTACTACGCGGACGCCACCACCGCGCTGGCCTGGCTGACCAGGGTTTTCGGGTTCACCGAGGAGCTCAGGTTCACCGATTCGACCGGCGAGGTCTTCCAGGCGACGCTGAACGCGGGCGGATGCCGGATCCAGCTGGCGGGCGTCGGCGACGAGTACTGGACGGCGAAGGGTGTCGACGGCCCTGTCGGCCAGCTCAACATCCTGTACGTCGACGACGTCGATGCGCAGTACGAGCGGATCAAGGGCATTCTCGGCGACGAGGTGGAGATCGATCCGCCGCAGGACCAGCCGTACGGCGCGCGGGTGTTCACCGTCGCGGACATCGGCGGCAACAGCTGGACGTTCTGGCAGCAGGTGTCCGACACCGTCGAGCTGCCACCCGGCTGGAGTGAGGTGCGGGCGGATCCGGACCAGACCGGCCGTGCCTCCAACGGGTGAAACGCGCGGACGGCTACTCTGGGCGGCGTCACCGCAGGCACGACCCCATGAGGAGCAGGTGTGGCTCTCATCGAGCAGGTAGGCGCGCGTGAGATTCTCGACTCGCGTGGCAACCCGACCGTCGAGGTGGAGGTGGCCCTTGACGACGGCACGCTGGCGCGGGCTGCTGTCCCGTCGGGCGCGTCCACCGGCGAACACGAGGCGGTCGAGCTTCGTGACGGCGACACCGGCCGCTACAACGGCAAGGGCGTGGAGCGCGCCGTAGCCGCCGTGCTCGACGAGATCGGCCCCGACCTGGTCGGCACCGACGCCGTCGACCAGCGGATCGTCGACCAGAAGCTGGTCGACCTCGACGGCACCCCGTCGAAGTCCCGGCTCGGCGCGAACGCGATCCTCGGCGCCTCGCTCGCGGTGGCCAAGGCCGCCGCGGAGTCCTCGGAGCTGGAGCTGTTCCGCTACCTCGGCGGGCCGAACGCGCACGTGCTGCCGGTGCCGATGCTGAACATCCTCAACGGTGGCGCGCACGCCGACACCGACGTGGACATCCAGGAGTTCATGATCGCGCCGATCGGCGCGGAGTCCTTCCGCGAGGCGCTGCGCTGGGGCACCGAGGTCTACCACTCGCTCAAGTCGGTGCTGAAGGGCCGCGGCCTGGCGACCGGGCTCGGCGACGAGGGCGGGTTCGCCCCCAGCCTCGCCAACAACCGTGAGGCGCTGGACCTGATCCTGCAGGCCATCGAGAAGGCCGGGTACACCCCGGGCCGCGACGTCGCGCTGGCGCTCGACGTCGCCGCGACCGAGTTCTTCGGTGACGGTGCGTACACGTTCGAAGGCGCGAAGAAGAGCGCCGAGCAGATGTCCGAGTACTACGGGCAGCTCGTCCGCGACTACCCGCTGGTGTCGATCGAGGACCCGCTGAGCGAGGACGACTGGGACGGCTGGGTGACGCTGACGGCGCAGCTCGGCGAGAAGGTCCAGCTGGTCGGCGACGATCTGTTCGTCACGAATCCGGACCGGCTGGAGGAGGGCATCTCCCGCCGCGCCGCCAACGCGCTGCTGGTCAAGGTCAACCAGATCGGCACGCTGTCGGAGACGCTCGACGCGGTGTCGCTGGCGACGTCGTACGGCTACAAGTCGATGATGAGTCACCGGTCCGGTGAGACCGAGGACACGTTCATCGCCGACCTCGCCGTCGCGACCGGTGTCGGGCAGATCAAGACCGGTGCCCCGGCCCGCGGCGAGCGGATCGCGAAGTACAACCAGCTGCTGCGCATCGAGGAAACCCTCGCCGACGCCGCCCGGTACGCGGGCGACCTGGCGTTCCCCCGGTTCAGCGCGGAGTCCTGATTCCGGATGGCTGACCGGGGGAGGGCACGCAGCCGTCGCGGCGGCCGCGCCGGTGGGAACGGGTCCGCCCGTGCCCGCCGGCCCGAGGCCGCGCGGCGTGAGCCTGCCCGCCGCCGGACCGGCAAGGCCGAGAACACCGGGACCCGGCTGCGCCGGGGACTGGCGGCGAAGCGGGCTTCCGGTGCGGCGAAGGTGCTCGGCATGTCGACCACCCGCCGGGCGGCGGTGGTGGCGATCGTGGTGTGCGCGCTGGCGTTCACCATCGCCGTGCCGCTGCGGACCTACCTCAGCCAGAAGTCCGAGGTCACCGAACAGCAGCAACAGCAGACCGAACTGCAGCGGCAGGTCGCTCAGCTCGAGGCGCGCAAGTCCGAGCTGAGCGATCCCGCGCAGATCGAGGCCGAGGCGCGGCGCAGGCTGCGCATGGTCAAACCGGGCGAAACGCCCTATATCGTGCAGCTTCCCGAGGACAAGGCGCCGGATCAGGCACGCCCGACCGGTCAGCAGCCCGTCCCGGAAGGCTCCTGGTACGAAAAACTCTGGTCGCAAGTCACCGGCGGCTGATTCTCCGCGGACATGCCGTCAAGGCCACCTTACGGGCGTCAGACGCCCATAAGGTGGCCTTGACGGCATTGCGACCCCGGCGCACGGTCCGGATATGTCGGTCCCCGTCGCTAGGATGTTCGGTAGGGGCGCTGGGGATGTCCCGAACGGGACGTTGGGGACGTTGAGCGTCTCGAACGCGTCGTTCGCGGCATGGTGCTCGCGCCGGACCGGCCGCCGGGTGTGTCCTGAACGCTCCGTTGCGGACGTTGAGTGTCCCGAACGCGTCGTTCGCGACGTCGGCGTCGCAAGCCCGGCCGCCCGGAGCAGCCCACCCCCAGTTGTGTCCGTTGTGGACAGAGCGTCGCCGTCGATGACGCCGGGACGCACCGGCGGTCACCGCGCCACGGTGCCCCGGCTAACCTGCTAGACGTGAACAGCGCGGAAAAGCACCAGTTCGAAGCCGTCACCGACGCCGACCGGGAGGTCATCGCGGAGCAGCTCGGCAGGCCGCCCCGCGCGCTGCGGGCGGTCGCCGCGCGCTGCCCGAGCGGGCACCCGTCGGTCGTGCAGACCAGCCCGCGCCTGGAGAACGGCACCCCGTTCCCCACGCTGTACTACCTGACCTGCCCGCGGCTGACGTCGATGGTCGGCACGCTGGAGGCGTCCGGGCTGATGAAGGAGATGACCGACCGGCTCGCCACGGACCCCGATCTCGCGGCGGCCTACCAGCGCACGCACGAGCTGTACCTCGCCGAGCGGGACGCGATCGAGCCGCTCGGTCACCAGGTGACCGCCGGTGGCATGCCCGGCCGGGTCAAGTGCCTGCACGTCCACCTCGCGCACACGCTCGCGGTCGGTCCTGGGGTGAATCCGTTCGGTGACGAGACGCTCGCGCTGTTGCGGGAGAAGGGCTGGCCGTCGGGCGACTGCGCCGGGTAACACCGCATCCCTGAGTAGAGATAACTGGTCTGGGTGGGGGAATCTCGTGGATCGAAGTGGTTCGATCCGCCCGGAGTGGTGAATCCGGGTCCGGCTTGGGGCAGGCTGGCAACGGAGTCCTTACACGGGGTGGGCGAGTATCGGGTTCCTCGGGAATCCGTCCGGGAGGGGCAAGGGGTATGCGTCTGCGGCGAGGACCGGCCGCGATCGGAGCCGTCCTGCGAAGATCCGCGCGACTCCGCGCTCGCCACAGGACCCTCTTCGCCATCGTCGGTGGCGTCCTCGGGGTGGTGCCCGCGGTGCTCGCCGGAACCGGTGTCACCGCCTGGCTCGCCGCGTCGGACGTCGTGCCCGCCAAGCATGTCGCGCTCACCGACGGGTACGACCCGCGTAACCCCCTGGCCCTGCAGATTTCCGTGGACGGCAGCCTCCCGAACTCGCCGGTGCCGCTCCCGCTCCCCGCCTACGAACTTCCTAACGGCCCGCTCGGCATCCCGGCCACCGCGCTCGACGCGTACAAGAAGTCCGCCGACATCCTCGGCAAGGAACAGCCTCGCTGCCATATCGACTGGGCGCTGATCGCGAGCATCGGCCGGATCGAGTCGAATCACGCGCGTGGCGGTTACGTCGACGCGCACGGCACGACGCTGGAACGCATTCTCGGCCCGCAGCTCAACGGTTCGGGCGGCTTCGCCGCGATCCCGGACACCGACGGCGGCAAGTACGACGGCGATCCGGTGTGGGACCACGCGGTCGGCCCGATGCAGTTCATTCCCGCGACCTGGCTCGGCTACGCCTCCGACGGCAACGGTGACGGCGTCGCCGATCCGAACAATCTCTACGACGCTTCGCTCGCGACTGGCCGGTACCTTTGCTCCGGCGGTCTCGATCTCGCCAATCCCGAGCAGCTGAGCGCGTCGATCCATCGCTACAACAACTCCGACACGTATGTGAACACGGTCATCCTGTGGGCCGAGGCGTACCGGAAGGGCGTGCTGCCGACCCCGGACAGCAAGATCCCGGTCGGCGCGCCGAACGCGGCCGCGGCACCGCCGCCGCCCGCCGTCCCGCCGCCCCCGGTCCCGCCGTCGGCTCCCGGATCGCCGTCGGTCACGCCGTCGACGTCGCCCACGACACTGCCGGGCACGACGACGCCGACCACACCGACGAAGCCGACAACACCCACACAGCCGACGACGTGTCTTCCGCCGACGACGATCACGGTGACACCGACGACGACCGCCACCGGGGCGCCGACGACCACGCCCACGCCGCCGCCCCCGACGTGCGGGGCCACGGTCACGGTCACCCCCACGTCGACCACCCCGACGGGCACGTCGAAGTCCTGAAGGTCCGTGGGGGCCTCCTTGAGGGACCCAGAGTCCCTCGGGGAGGCCCCCACGGGCCGATGCCACCAGGAACGCGGCGGCGTGACTGGTTAGGGTGGGGCCATGCCTCGTGTTGCCGCGATCGACTGTGGGACCAACTCCATCCGCCTGCTCGTCGCCGAGCTGACCCCGCGCCACGACGGCACGGTCGACCTGCGGGACCTGCACCGCGAGATGCGGATCGTCCGGCTCGGCCAGGGCGTCGACGCCACCGGCAGGCTTGCTCCCGAGGCATTGGAGCGCACCAGGGCCGCGCTGGCCGATTACACGATCGCCGCGCGCCGCAAGGGTATGGAGAAGGTCCGCATGGTCGCGACGTCGGCGACGCGGGACGCGAGCAACCGCGACGAGTTCTTCGCGATGACCCGCGAGGTGCTGGGCACCGAGGCCGAGGTGATCAGCGGCGACGAGGAGGCGCGGCTGTCGTTCACCGGCGCGGTCGGTGAGCAGGATCCCGAGGACGGCCCGTTCGTCGTGGTCGACGTCGGCGGCGGCTCCACGGAGCTGGTGCTCGGCACCTGGGACGGCCGCGAGGCCGAGGTGCTGGCCGCGAAGTCCGTCGACATCGGCTGCGTCCGGATCACCGAACGCGCGCTCAAGGGCGATCCGCCGGCGGCCGACGAGATCACCGAGGCCCGCGCGCTCGCGGCGAAGATCCTCACCGAGGCGTTCGAGGTCGTCGACGTCTCGCGTGCCAAGACCTGGATCGGCGTCGCCGGGACGGTGACGACGTTGTCCGCGGTCGCTCAGGAGCTGCCCGAGTACGACACCGAGCGCGTGCACCTTTCGCGGCTTTCGCACGCCGACATCGACCGTCTCGCCCGGACATTGCTCGCGGCCGATCACGCGACAAGGGCGGCCAATCCGGTGATCCACCCCGGCCGGGTGGACGTGATCGGCGGCGGCGCCGTGATCGTGCAGACACTGGCCGAACAACTGGCCGCCCGCGGTGGTCCGGACGAGCTGATCGTCAGCGAGCACGACATCCTGGACGGCATAGCACTTTCGCTTGCCTGAAAGGGAAAAAACCCTTCCGTCGCGCCCGATGAGCGGTCGGTGAGCGTGCGGTGACCAACTGTCCCTCTTGGTCTGTTCGGCCTATCGATCTTCCTACGAACGTTGTGCTCTAACCGGGTGGTCCACACCGCTGTCACCCATTTGCAACACGCTGGTCCTGTGAGCGGGTTCACCCCGCCGCTAACGTGCGTCTCACCTTTCGGGCCGGTGCGGGGATCCCGCGCCGGCGGGCACACGAGTTGGAGGGGACATGCGTCGTTCGCGCAGGCTCTGGGCATCCACCGTGGTGGTGACAACCTTGGCATTGGTGGTGGCCGCCTGTGGCGGCTCGGGGTCGAAGGCCGGTGCCGGGGAGGTCGATCCGGATGGCACCGTGACTGTGTACGGCACCGAGCCGGAGAACACGCTGATCCCGGCGAATATCAACGACCTCGGCGGCACCAAGGCGCTGCAGCCCATGTTCGCCGCGTTGGTCGGTTTCAAGGGCGACAGTGCTCAGCCGTACAACCTGATGGCGGAGTCGATCACCACTTCCGACTCCAAGGTCTACGACATCAAGATCAAACAGGGCTGGAAGTTCCACGACGGCACCGAGGTCAAGGCGCACAACTTCATCGATGCGTGGAACTACGCCGTACATGCCAACATGCTCAACGCGGCTTTCTTCAACAATATCCAGGGCTACTCGGAGGCTCATCCCGAAAAGGGGAAGACCGCGCCCAGTGACAAGATGTCCGGGCTGAAGGAACTCGGCGACTACGAGTTCCAGGTGACGCTGAACAGCCCGTTCTCGGTGTTCGCCATCAAGGTCGGGTACACCGCATTCGCGCCGCTGCCCGACTCGTTCTTCAAAGACCCCGACGCCTTCGCGCGGCACCCCATCGGCAACGGCTCGATGAAATTCGTCGAACGTACCCCGAACCAGAACATCAAGCTCACCCGGTTCGACGACTACAAGGGCGAAGACAAGGTCCATTTCAAGGACCTGAACGTCAAGATCTACATCAGCCAGGAGACCGCCTACCAGGACCTGCTGAGCGGAAAGCTCGACTTCGTCGAAGCCCTGCCGCCGTCGGCCCTTGCCGGGGACAAGTACAAGGCCGATCTCAAGGACAACCTGGTCAACGGGCATCTGCTCGGCATCAACGCGATCGCGGTGCCGTCCTATGTGCCGGGGTACAACAATCCCGATCTGCGTAAGGCGATTTCACTGGCCATCAACCGCGAGGAGATCACCAAGACGGTGATGCACGACGTCTACGTTCCCGCGGACGGCTACGTCTCACCGGGTATCCCCGGTTTCCGGCAGGGCGTGTGCAAGTTCTGCCATTTCGATCCGGCGCAGGCCAAGACGTACTTCCAGAAGTCCGGTTTCACCGGGAACCTGACCATCGCCTCGAACGCCGACGGTGGACGCAAGGAACCACTGGTCGCCGCCTGCAACAGCATTCACAATGTGCTCGGTGTCCAGTGCGACTTCGTTCCGGCCACCGATTTCGGTCAGTTCCGTGGCCTGGTGAACGCCAGGAAACTGACCGGGATGGGCCGCTCGGACTGGGCGGCGGACTATCCGTCCATCGAGGACTTCCTCAACCCGCTTTACCGGACCGACGGTTCGGCGAACGACTCGGCTTACTCCAACCCGGCCGTGGACAAGATCCTGGAACAGGCCGACTCGACCGCCGACAAGGACGCCGCGATCAAGGTCTACCAGCAGGCCGAGGATCTGATCGCCCAGGACCTTCCGTCGATTCCCGTGTGGAGTGAGAAGGGGGCCGCGGCGAAGTCCAAGAATCTCAAGACCGCTGGGGTCGACTTCCGCCGGATGGCCGACTACCCGTCGATCCAGGTGCTCAAGAAGTGACGCGCTGACCACTCCCACCACCCACGGCCTCGTGCGTGCCGCCCGTCCCGGCGGACGGTGCGCACGAGGCCCGGCGCGCACGAGGAACCAGTCATGACCCGGTACATTCTGCGACGACTGCTCCAGCTGATCCCGGTGTTCTTCGGAACCACCTTTCTCATCTACGTTCTGGTGTGGGCTGTGCCGGGGGATCCGTTCGCCGGTAAATGCGGCCAGCGGGCTTGCCCTCCGGAATACGTAGCCATGATGACCCAGAAGTTCCATCTCGACGACAACATCTTCGTGCAGTACTTCAAATACCTCGGGAGCCTGTTCACCGGCGACTGGGGAGAAACCTTCAACGGCAATTCGGTCGGCGAGATGATCGGCAACTCCTATCCGATCACCCTGCGGCTGGCACTCGTCGCGGTGGCGATCGAGGCGATCATCGGCCTCACCGCGGGGGTACTGACCGGCTTGCGCGGCAAGGGATTTCTCGACAACCTGGTCCTGGTGTCGACCACCTTCCTGATCTCGCTGCCGGTGTTCGTCACCGCGATCGTGCTGCAGCTCGTGCTCGGCACGGAGCTGGGCATCATCGACGTCAGCGTCTCGGACGACCCCGGGGTGGGCGAACTGATCGTGCCGGGAATCGCGCTGGGCAGTCTTTCCATGGCGTATGTCGCCCGGCTGTCGAGAACCTCGATCGCGGAGAACCGCCACGCCGACTACGTCCGCACCGCGATCGCCAAGGGCCAGCCCCGCAGTCGCGTGGTCGGGGTACACCTGTTGCGCAACTCGGTGATCCCGGTGCTGACCTTCCTCGGCACCGACCTCGGCACGTTGATGGGCGGCGCGATCGTCACCGAGGGCGTATTCAACATCAACGGCCTCGGCGGGCTCGTCTTCCGCGGCATCCAGAACAGGGAAAGCGCGACGGTCACCGGTGTCGTCGTCCTGCTGGTGCTGGTGTACCTGATGATGAGCCTGATCGTCGACCTGCTCTACGCCGTTCTCGACCCGAGGATCCGTTATGACTGACCCGAATCTCGTCGGCGGTGGCGGTGCCGACGCGGCCGAACTGTCCCGTGTGGACGATTCCGCCACCGGACCGCAGAAGCCCCGCAGCCTGTGGAGTGACGCCTGGCGGCAGTTGCGCCGCAAGCCGGCCTTCGTGATCTCGTCGATCATCATCCTGCTCGTGGTGCTCATCGCGGTCGTGCCGGGACTGTTCAGCTCACGTCCCGCCGGGTACAGCGATCTGGCCCACGCCAACGAAGGCCCGTCCGCGGACGCCTGGTTCGGTTACGACAACCAGGGCTACGACGTCTACGCGAGAACGATCTACGGCGCTCGTGCTTCGTTGCTCGTCGGGGTGTTCTCGACGCTCCTGACCGTCCTCATCGGATCGGTGGTCGGGATCATCGCGGGGTACTACGGGCGAATCGTCGACTCCCTGCTCTCGCGGTTCGGCGACATCTTCGCGGGGCTGCCGTTCGTGCTGGGCGCGATCGTCATCCTGACCACGTTCAACGCGCCGGGCAGCAATCCGGGCCCGGTGACCATCATCGTCCAGGTGGTCGTGTCGATCGCGGTGCTGAGCTGGCCGGTGGCGATGCGCATCATGCGTTCGGCGACGCTGGTGGCCAAGCAGCTGGACTACGTCAAGGCCGCGCGCGGGCTCGGCGCGAGCACGCCGAGGATCATCTTCCGGCACCTGCTGCCGAACACGATCGCGCCGGTGCTGGTGTACGCGACCATCGCGCTCGGCGCGTTCATCGGCGCCGAGGCGACACTGGCCTACCTCGGCATCGGGGTCCGGCCGCCCGTGGTGTCCTGGGGCGTGATGATCAGCGACGCCAGGGACTACTTCCGCAACGCTCCGCACATGTTGCTGTTCCCCGGTGCGTTCGTCACGTTCACCGTGCTCGCGTTCGTCATGCTCGGTGACGGGATCCGCGACGCGCTCGATCCGAAGTCGAGGTAGCCCGATGTCGTCTGCGCAGGATAACGAGCTGCTGCTCGAAGTCGAGGACCTGCACGTCGAGTTCCGGACGTCCGAGGGCGTCGCGAGCGTGCTCAACGGTGTCAGCTATTCCGTGCACGCCGGGGAGACCCTCGCCGTGCTCGGTGAATCCGGGTCGGGCAAGAGCGTCACCGCGCAGACGGTGATGGGCATTCTCGACACTCCGCCGGGCGTGGTCACCGGGGGAACGATCCGGTTCCGTGGCGAGGATCTGCTGACCGCGTCCGAGGAACGGCGCATGCAAGTACGCGGCGGGGAGATCGCGATGATCTTCCAGGACGCGCTGTCGGCGCTGAACCCGGTGTTCACCGTGGGTTTCCAGATCGAGGAACAGTTGCGTGTCCGGCTGGGAATGTCCAGAAAGGACGCTCGACGGCGGGCCGTCGAACTGCTTGACATCGTGCGCATTCCCGCGGCGGCGCGGCGGGTACGGGAGTATCCGCACCAGTTCTCCGGCGGGATGCGGCAGCGTGCGATGATCGCGATGTCGCTGGCGCTCGACCCGGACCTGCTGATCGCCGACGAGCCGACCACCGCGCTGGACGTGACCGTGCAGGCGCAGATCATGGACCTGCTCGCGGAGATCCAAGCGGAGCGGCGGATGGGGCTGATCCTCATCACCCACGACCTCGGAGTGGTCGCCGAGGTCGCCGACCGGATCGCGGTGATGTACGCCGGGCGCATCGTCGAGCACGCCGACGTCGGTGACCTCTTCCGTGCGCCGGGCCACCCGTACACCGCGGCGTTGATGGATTCCCTGCCCCGGCTCGACCTCAAAGGACAGACGCTGGAGACGATCAAAGGACTGCCGCCGAGTCTGCTCCGGATTCCGGCGGGCTGCCCGTTCCACCCGCGCTGCAAACGGGCCGAGGATCGATGCGTGACCGAGCTGCCTGCCAAGCACAGTCTGGGTTTCGGCAGGACGAGTGCCTGTCATTTCGCCGAAGAGGTGGTGAGTTCTCGTGGCTGAGCCGATCCTGCGGGTTTCCTCGCTGGTCAAGCACTTCCCGGTGCGGGTCGGCGTGCTCATCAAACGCACCGTCGGGCACGTGAAGGCGGTCGACGGTGTCTCGTTCGATCTCATGCCGGGGGAAACCCTTGGTGTCGTGGGAGAATCCGGCTGCGGGAAGTCCACATTGGCCCAGGTGCTGATGCGGCTGGAGGAGCCGACGGCCGGGACCGCGACGTTCGAGGGCAAGGACATCTTCGCGATGCGTGGCGCCGAGCTGCGGCGGTTGCGACGCGAGATCCAGATCGTCCTCCAGGATCCGTACACCTCGCTGAACCCGCGGATGACCGTGGGCGACATCGTCGGCGAGCCGTTCGAGATCCACCCGGACGTCGCGCCCAAGGGATCGCGCGCGGCCAAGGTACGCGAACTGCTCGAAGTCGTCGGGCTGAATCCGGAACACCTCAACCGGTACCCGCACCAGTTCTCCGGCGGCCAGCGTCAGCGCATCGGGATCGCGCGGGCGCTCGCGCTGCGGCCCAAGGTGATCATCTGCGACGAGCCGGTGTCCGCATTGGACGTTTCGATCCAGGCGCAGGTGATGAACCTGCTCGGTGAGCTGCAGCAGGAGTTCGGACTGTCCTATGTGTTCATCGCGCACGACCTTTCGGTGGTGCGGCACCTGTCGAGCAGGGTCGCGGTGATGTACCTCGGCAAGATCGTCGAGATCGGCACCGAGGAGGAGATCTACGAGCGGCCGTCGCATCCCTACACACAGGCGCTGCTCTCGGCCGTCCCGGTCGCCGACCCCGCGGTGCGCGGGCAGCGGCAGGTGATCCGCCTGGAGGGCGATGTGCCCAGCCCGCTGGATCCGCCGTCCGGCTGCCGGTTCCGCACCCGGTGCTGGAAGGCGCAGGACGTGTGCGCGAACGACGAACCCGAGCTGATCGGCAGGACCGACGGCCACCTCTCGGCGTGTCACTTCGCGGAGCAGAAATCCGTAGTCCCCTAGGAGGAATGATGAAGAGAAGACCCAGGTTGCTCGCCGCCGCTTGCGCGATGTCGTTGTGCGGCGGGCTTTCCGCGTTCGCCGTACCGGTGGCTTCGGCGCAGCCGCTGCTTTCCGGGCCGGCGACCGAGTTCACCGTGCTCGCGCGCGACTGGTCGAGCGTCGCGGCGGCGCAGCGGGCCGTCCGTGACGCGGGCGGCACGGTCGTTTCGACGAACACCGCCGTCGGCCTGATCACCGCCAGCGCGCCCGCGAACGGCTTCACCGAACGGGTTTCGGGTGACCGCGCGGTGTTCGGCGCGGCGAAGGCGAAGCCGATCGGCTCGGCGCCCAAGGACGGCGCCCCCAAAACCAAGCCGGACGCCGTCGAGAAGGAAGGCCAGGGCAGCGGGAAAGCCGCGCCCGCCGCCTCCGCGCGGCGCGCGAACCCGATCAAGACCGATCCGCTGGACGAGCAGCTGTGGGGCCAGCAGGCCGTCCGCGCCGATCTGGCGCACACGGTGACGCGGGGCAGCAAGAAGGTGAAGGTCGGCATCATCGACACCGGCGTCGACGGGACGCACCCGGACATCGCGCCGAACTTCGACAGGGCCGGCTCGCGGAACTTCACCAAGGACATTCCCAGCGATGTCAACGGAACCGTGGTCGACGGACCGTGCGAGTTCCGAGGTTGCGTCGATCCGGTGGACCACGACGACAACGGCCACGGCACCCACGTCGCGGGTATCATCGGCGCCGCGCTGAACGACTTCGGCGTCTCCGGGGTCGCGCCGGACGTCTCGCTGGTGAACATCCGCGCCGGCCAGGACGCGGGCTTCTTCTTCCTCCAGCCCGCCGTCGACGCGCTCACCTACGCGGGCGACGCCGGGATCGACGTCGTCAACATGAGTTTCTTCGTCGATCCGTGGCTCTACAACTGCGCCGCGAACCCGGCCGACACCCCCGCGCAGCAGGCCGAACAGCGGACGATCATCGAGGCGATGAGCCGCGCGATGAACTACGCGCACGCCAAGGGCGTCACCCAGGTCGTGGCGCTGGGCAACCAGCACGACGAACTCGCCGCGCCGCACGACGACGTCATCAGCCCCGACTTCCCGAGCAACAGCACCCATCCGCGCAAGGTCGACAACGCGAGCTGCTTCTCACTGCCGGTCGAAGGCCCGAACGCGATCGGCGTCGGCTCGTTCGGCCCGACGCAGGCCAAGGCGGACTACTCGAACTACGGCACCGAACGGATTTCGGTGTCCGCGCCCGGCGGGTACTTCCGCGACGGCTATGGGACGCCGTGGTTCCGCACGCTGCAGAACGAAATCCTCTCGACCTACCCGAAGAACGTCGGCGTGGCGGCGGGAACCATCGACGCGGCAGGGAACATCACCCCCGCCGGGGTCACCGCGGGCATCCAGAAGGACACGGCCGCCGACGGCCGTGTCGGCTACTACCAGTGGCTGCAGGGCACGTCCATGGCGGCGCCGCACGCGGCCGGGGTCGCCGCGCTGATCGTTTCGCGCTACGGCAAGGCATCGCGCGGCGGTTTCGGGATGGACCCGGCCGCGGTGAAGCGCGTCCTCGAGGGCACCGCGTCGCAGATCGCCTGCCCGGTGCCGCGGACGGTGGACTACCTCAAGGAGGGTCGCGACGCCTCGTTCACCGCGACGTGCCTCGGTGACCCGGCGTTCAACGGCTTCTACGGCCACGGCGCCGTCGACGCCTACTCGGCTGTCACCCGCGGCGCCGACTACCTGCGCTCATAGGCGGTCAACGTGCGGTTGACCGAGTGTCGCTAGCGTGCGGATAGGCCGAAACCGGACCACGAGGTCGTGGTGGTCCGGATGGCGCGTGCTTCCGATGGATTGCTTATCCGCTCACGTGAGCGGATAAGCAATCCTGGCAGTTCTCGAATACGCCGTTCTGGCTAATGTGCACCTCTGATCGGCCGAGGGAAACTCGTGGCGAGGTCACATCCGAAGTCCGTCGTTTCGGTTACGGCGCGGTAAATACCGCCAACCGGGTGGTTCCGCGCAAGTGGCCAGAGGTATCTTCTGCGAAGTTAATGATCTTTACAGAGGGGGACTCATGGCTGTTATCTCCGCGTCGACCGAACACCGAAGACTTCAGGAGATGATCGGGATCATTTCCGACGGATCCTGTTCGGCGGTCTCGTTCGACATTTTCGACACCATTCTCTGGCGCCGGACGCCGAACCCCGCGGATCTGTTCGGGATCGTGGGTTCCCGGCTTCGCGGCGCCGGCCGGTGCGCGGACTGGGTCTCCGACGCGGCCTTCCGGCGGATGCGGATCGTGGCGGAGCGGGCGGCCAGGGCCGGTCGCGAGGCGATGGGCAGCGAGGTGTCCCTGTTCGACATCTGGCGCGCCATGCCGCTCGGCCACTTCCGCGGTACGCCGCTCGAGGATCTCGTTCAGGCGGAGGTCGAGGCGGAGCGCGCCTTCACAGTCGTCGACCTCGATGTCGCGGCCGTCATCACGTTGGCGAAGGAACGCGGTGTCCCGATCGTCCTCGTCTCCGACACCTACTTCACCGAGGACCAGCTCGGATACCTGCTGGATCGCCCGGGGCTCGAGGCGCTCAAGGGCGCTCGGGTCTTCCGGTCCCACCAGCACGGCGCGGACAAGGCGTCCGGACTGTGGGAAATCGTGCTGCGGGAACTCGGGCTCGGACCGGAGCAGCTCGTGCATCTCGGCGACAACCTCCTCGCCGACCACGAGGTGCCGGCGGAACTCGGCATCCGGACGGTGCACTACGAGCGCGTCGACGAGGGCTACGCGCGGGTGCGAGAGCGGGAGAACGAACCGCGCGACCCGTTCGGCCCGTACGCCCCGTTCCTCGATCCCGAGCACGGTGACTTCGGCATCACCAGCCTGCGGGCGAAGACGCTGCAGGCGGAACTTCCGGCGGGCACCGGCGCGGTGCGGACGGCGTGGCGTTACGGCGCCTCGATCATGGGGCCGGTCTTGACCGGTTTCGCCGAATGGGTCGCGTTCAAGGCGCATCAGGCGGGGACGACCGTCGTCTGGTGCCCGATGCGCGAAGGCGAGCTGCTGTCGGAGCTGGTCAACAACGCGGCACGCGCTCGCGGTTGGGACGTCACGGCGAAGCCGGTGTGGCTGTCGCGCCAGGTCACCTCTGTCGCGGCGCTGGAGAGCAGCGACCGGGACGCTGTCCGAGAGTTCGTGAGAAAGCGCTATCAGCTGACCGTCCGGCAGCTGCTGGCGATGGTGCACCTGCGGGCGGGGGACGTGCCGCACCTCGCCGAGGACCTGGACACGGTGCTGGACAACGATGACATCGCCGAGCGGCTCGGTGTCGCGTTGACCGAGACGCCCCATCTGGTCAACCGCCTCGCGGTGACCGCTACCGCGGCGCGGGAGCGGCTGGTCAGGTCGCTGCGCGACGCCGGCGCACTGGACCGGCCGGACCTGACGCTGGTGGATCTGGGCTGGGGCGGCACCATCCAGCTCCAGCTCGCTCGTGTCCTGCGCCTCGCCGGCGTCGACATCGAGCCGGCTGGGCTCTACCTCGCCACTGACGACCGGTCCGTCCAGGTCCTGCTCGCCGGGCTGCGGGCCGAAGGGTACCTGGGGCAGGCGGGTCACCCCAGCGAAACCGTCGGCGCCGTGGTGCGCAGCCCGGAAGTCGTGGAGCAGTCGGTGAACGCGCTGTGCGGCTCACTCATCGACTTCGCCGAGGACGGCTCGCCGGTGCTCGGTGTTTCGGCGGGCAGCGCCGCCCAGAACCTGGAGCGCACCGCGGTGCAGGACGGTGTCCGCGCCTTCCAGCGGCAGTGGAACCGGTACGTCGCGGCCGAAGACGGGGCGTGGCCCACCCTCGTGGACACCGCCAACGAGCGGCTGGCCAACATCCTGACCTCGTCGCTGAAACTGCCCACGGCAGAGGAGGCTTCGGTCTTCGGCAACTGGGAGCACGAGGACAACTTCGGCTCGGCCGTGGTCACCAGGGTCCTCCCCGACGATCTGGTCCCGGCGGTGCCGTACCTGTCGCCGAGCGACCTCGACGACCTGCGGATGCGCGATTCGTTCTGGCCCGCCCTGCTCGCGGCGTCCGATCCGCATCTGGGCGCGGCCGCCCGCGCGGTGCATTCCGGGATGATCGACCCGGCCATGTTCGAACCGGCTGGGGAATCGTCCGCGACCACGTTGCGCTACCGCACCGCGGACGGGGAGTGGTTCGACGGCGCGAGCCGTCGTGTGCGGATCAACCACAATGGACTGTCGTTCGCCAGGATGGACATCCAGGACTCGGACATCGACCTGATCTCGCTGGCCATTCCCGGCAGGCCCGCACTGGTCCGGGTGGACTGGATCGAGGCCAGGCTGATCGCGGGTGGCAGACCGGCGACCCTGCGGTGGAACACCACCGACGACTTCGCGCGGCTGCACTACGAGGACTGCGCCTGGCTCGGCGCGAACATGGTCGAGTTCCATTCCCCGCTCGCCGCGATCTGGCTGCCCGTGGCCGAGCGGGCGGGGGCGACGGTCAGCTCGCTGCAGGTGACGATCGCGTTCGCCATGCTGCCCCGTTCCCGGTCGGGTCTCGGCCACCGGATGCCGCCGGCCGGCAGGGCCGTGCGGGTGTCCGTGAAGATGCGGGACGAGTTCCGTGAACGGGGCGCGCTGGGCGTCGCCGCCGGTGCCGCCCGGATCGCCGCACGTCGTCTGCGGGGGCGGTGATGGGGCGGCCGGGGCGCGATGGGTACGTCGTGGGCACGAGAGAAGATCCGCACGCCCAGATGCGCGAGGCCCGGCGGCTTCCGGTCCTGCTCCATTCGATGGCGGTGTTCCGCGAGATCTTCGAGATCGTGTTCGCACACCGCGAGATCCGCACGGTCGTCGAGGTCGGCGTCGAGTCCGGTCAGGTCAGCGGGATGTACCTGGAACTGGGGGCGTCCGCGGTGTACTGCGTAGATCCCGGTGCGACGGACGAGCTTCGCGAGGCGCTCGATGGCGACGACGCGCTGCACCTGGTTACGGCTCCTTCGCCGGAGGTGCTCCCGGAGCTGCCCGTCGCGGACCTTTACGTGCTCGACGGGGACCACAACTACGCGGTGGTCGAACGGGAACTGACCTGGATCTTCGAGCACGCGCCGGACGCTGTCGTCGTCATGCACGACCTGTTGTGGCCGTGTGCGAGGCGGGACCTCTACTACGAGCCGTCGCTGCTCGCCCCATCGGACAAGCACCCCACGAGTGAGGACGGCCCGACCGCTTGGCATGACGAACTGACCCCCGCCGGCTTCGTCGGGGCCGGAGCGTTCACGGTCGCGAGGCACGCCGGCGGCGAGCGCAATGGCGTGGCCACCGCGGTCGAGGACGTACTCGCCAGGCCGGGGAACGAGCGGTGGTGGTTCGGGCTGGTACCCGCCGTTTTCGGGATGGGCGTGCTGTACCGCCGGACTTCGGACGCCGGCGAACCGATCGAGGCCGCGCTTCGCCCGTATACGACGTCGAACCTGTTGGCCACGATGGAGAACAACCGCATCGCGCTCTACACGCGGGTGTTGCAGATGCAGTACGAGGCGGTCGCCCACGCGGGCTACGTCGACGAGCTGGCCGAGACGGTTTCGGCCCAGCGACGGGAAATCGACCGGCTGACCGCTGAACTGCGCCGGGCCTGGGACGCGCTGCGCCGGACGGGGCCGCGGTCCTGACGTCCTGGCCGGGGGGGGGGGGGGGTGGGGGCGGGTAGCCCCCGCCCCCGGGGCTGGGAGCCGCGCAGGGAGCCCGGCGCGTGGGGGGGAGA